>CAYQBT010000112.1:0-5491 GCA_964415775.1 uncultured Lachnospiraceae bacterium | reverse complement strand
CACCTCTTTATCAGATGATAAAACAAATTAGTGACAGCCGCCGCAGGAAGAGCAATTTCCGCTGCATGCGCTCGCGCTCGGGCGCTCACCGGTAACTGCAAAGTTGATTTCATCGTTTACCTGATTCATCAGCGTACCAACCGCCTCTTGTGCTTCCATATACGCAATATATACAGGATTGTTCACGATGTCGTTGTAAAGTTCGCCGATTCTCGTTTTGATAGATGCCATCAGTTCGGCATCCTGCTCGGGTTTTTTATACTCTTCTGCAAGCGCCTTGTTATGCACATTGTACTCGGTGATTGCCGTCTGAATTGCAGGATCGGTATCATATACCTGCTTTGCGGCATTCGCCGCTTTGACTTCCTCGCTCTCTGCAATCAGCTTACCAAGCGCCAGCGCTTCTTTTAAAATTTCCTTTGTCATTTTTATATCCTCGTTTTCTAATTAATTTTCATGGATCATCTCGCCATGCAGGCAAAAAGGCTCTGCACGGTCAATTTTAACGGTAACAAATCTGCCGATGCAGGATGCATCTGCTTTGAAATGCACTAATTTATTGGACTCTGCCCTGCCGGTAAAGGTAGACGGATCGTTCTTGCTCGGCCCTTCAGCGAGTACGCGCAGCGTGCTTCCAACAGCGTCAGCATTCTTTTCTAAAGAAATCTGATTTTGCAATGTAAGCAGTCGCTGCATCCGCGCCGATTTTACCGCATCGGGGACTTGGTTCTCCATCTTCGCCGCCGGCGTTCCGCTACGCGGTGAATAGATGAAAGAATAGATCATATCAAAGCGGACCTCACGCAAAAGCGAAAGTGTCGCCTCAAAATCCTCCTCCGTCTCGCCGGGGAACCCGACAATAATATCGGTAGTCAACGCAATATCCGGAATTGCTTCGCGCAGTTTTCGTGCATTTTTCAGATAATGCGCAATATCGTATCGGCGGTTCATCACCTTTAATATCGAATCGCTTCCCGATTGGACGGGCAGGTGAAATTGTTTTGCAATACGCGGGTTCTTTGCCATTACCGCAATCAGCGCATCCGAAACATCCTTTGGATGGCTGGTCATAAAGCGAATCCAGAAATCCCCCGGAATTGCCGCCAGTTTTTCGAGCAACTCAGCAAAGGTGCAACCTCCGTTATAGGAATTTACATTTTGTCCAAGCAGTGTGATCTCTTTTACGCCGCTTGCGACAAGCGCCTCTACCTCTTTTACAACATAGGTGTATTCTCTGCTCCGCTCGCGGTCACGCACATACGGCACGATGCAGTAGGAACAAAAATTGTTGCATCCGTACATAATGCTGACCCATGCCTTAAAGCTGCTTTCGCGCAAAACAGGGACACCTTCACTGATCTCTCTTGCATTTTCGCCGATACTGAATTTGCGCCCGTGTTTTTCAAGCGCTTCCAAAAGGATCTGCGGGAAACGGTCAAGCGAAGACGGCTCAAAAGAAAAGCTTACATACGGATAACTGTTTTTCAGCTCGTCCACGCGGTGCTTCTGTGCCACCATACAGCCGCAGACACCAATCAAAAGCTCCGGATTCTTGGCTTTCAGGTGCTTGTACTGCCCAATAATGGAAAGTGCTTTCAGCTCAGCATGCTCGCGTACCGCACAGGTGTTGACCACGATCAGATCGGCAATATTTACATCATCGGTAACAGTATACCCCATCGCGGCAGCCATGCCGCGCAGTTTCTCGGAATCCGCCTCATTTTGCTGACAGCCAAAAGTAACCACACAAGCATACCGCTCTTTTCCGGCAGACAAAAGAGATTCATTCTTTTGTCGGACAAGTTCTATATATCTGTTCATCCAAACATCCTTATTAAAAATTCACATAAAATCACAACTTATATTATAACAAAAGAGCCGTCCTTTTGCAACAAATTTTTTAGAAAACCCACATATTTTCATATAAAAAATACGCCTGCCAAGCAAGCGTATTTTTTACTCAAAATTTGCGCAACAGATGCGGCTCACCTTTCGGACGGTATAACCGCCCCTGCCCCATTTAGACTAAATAATCAAACTGATAGAAACCGTTATCGGAAGTGCCAAGATCCACAACCAGAGAAAGCTCTTGGCTGTTGCCTCCGATAATTTGAACCGCACGCGGTATACAGTTTTCCTTCGGAAGCTCTAATTCTATCGGAATATATACCGCACCATATCCTATCGCCATATATACGCATAGATCATCATCATCGGAATTGTTATAGGCAACAAGCGTGGGCATACCGCTTCCCATGACGGAACCGCTAACGACAGAATGTTTTTTCTCATCAGTCAAAAAGGATTCTAAATAGTTTTTCGGCCAATCCTGAACAGGGACAACAGTGCTATGCGGCGAATGGATAAAGCAGCGTTTGAGCGAAAACCCTCCCGTATAAAATGCGCTTCGTTCATCCTCGGAATATTCGGTAACATAGTAATAATCCGGATGTAAACGCGGCATTGGATACAGGTCGGTATCTTTAGCAATTGCGCCGGTCATAACATAGGAAGACTTCCCGTCTACCGTGATCTTCCAGCCATCCTCTGCAGCTTCGCAAAGGAATTTTTCTTGAACAGTTGCAAAATCCTGCGTGATGGAAAGCGAACCGTGTTTTTTTCCATCCCGCACGGTAATGGATTTTGCAGTATTGGACGCGCCACCGTCTGTTTTCAACACATCTAAATAGCCATCGCCGGTGAAATCGCAATAGTATCGAGGCTCACCATTATGAAAATCCCTGTTAGAAAAACCGTCGTTCTCAAATCTGCCATCACGGCCAAAGTTCTCAAATAACAAGGGGACATATCCATATTCTTTTTTTGCCGTCGTTTTGCAGTTCGACAATCAAATGCAGTTCAGCGCTATTCCCCCAAAGTATCTCTACAACACGCGCACTCTCGTATACATGTTTCGGGAATCTCAACGGCAAGCGGCAGAAAAACCGTTCCGAAATCGTAAGTATAATATACGCAAGGCACATTATTCTCCGTCGCATAGGAATAGACTTGCGGCTCTGAACCTATGATTGTTCCATGTGCGATCACCGAGGTAGCGCCGTCCGGCAAAAATATATCCACATAAGCAATTGAATGCTTTGGATACTCAGTCCACCAACGTATATCTAACGATTTTCCCAGTGTCAAAGAAGTCGCCTGATATTCTCCATCTATATACGAGCAGTGTTCGTAGATAGCGCCAACGATCGTCGTTTCGCTGACATATATGTTATACACACAAGCAAACACCTGTATATCCGAATACTCACGAGAAACAATTTTGGAAAATACAACCTTAGGTTGATCAAATAAAGGTTCATCTATTATAAGATCATTAGGAACGGATATAACTTATCTCGCTGTCGACCGATACTTTCCATCCGTACTTGTTCTTTTCAAATTTTACGACATCCTCCGGAACATTCAGTTCGCTCGAAATTGTATATTCTTTCTCTGCTTCAGAAGAATCGTTAATAATGATCGTGTGCGTTTTATCGCCGCGGACTACTTTTAAAGTATCCGAAATACCGTCGCTATTCAAATCGAAATGAAATGTATCATCTTCCGGCGGATCGATCGGAGCAGATGTTACGGGTACGGTTTCTGTTATTATAGGCTCCGTAGTAGCGACAAAAGATTGTGCAGTAGTAGAGGCAGTTGTTGTCACCGAGGTGACTTCCGTTGTTTCGGACGTCTGCAAAGATGCAAAAGGGACCTGCGTGATGGAGTCATCTCCGAGTTTAATGGTAATTTTACAACCGACAAACAGCAAGACAAATAGAATGAGACAAAGTGCGTATATACTGCATTTGGCGAAATAACGCTTATCTTTCCATGATTTCACTGTAGCACGCTCCTTTAAAACACTTGTATACCAATTGTAGCAAATCGTGTAACATTTGTCAATAGCATTAAAGGCACTCCAAACGGAGTGCCTTTAAACTATTTACAGAGAATTGTTATATCCTGTCCAGAATACTTTGATCTATCCAGCAGAACGGTATAGGAAGTGTTGCGCGCGCTTTTTTCCCCGGACGTCAGCGTTATGACAATTGCATCGTCTCCATACTCGATATCCCAACCTTTGACTTCGGATTGTTCAATAAAAACAAGCGCAATATTTTTAGAAAAATCGATGCTCGTAAGGGTCCCCGTGTATGCAGCGGCATCCTCTGCAATAACAAAATCACATGTGGTGCAAGCGATAGTATTCTGTGCACAAACGGTTGAGTAGTATAAGAAGCACTCGGTCTTTGACACGGGGAGATCGGCACTTTCTTCGGAAAAATCGGCGACATTCCTCTCAAGATCCACCCCGTCATTCGCATCATCCGCAAGCACCCCGTATGCTACCGACGGTGCTATCGTTTCCGCGACACATCCGTCATACAAGGCTTCCGTTTTCATCTCATTTTCCGCAGCGGGTGCCAATACCTTTGCGTCCCAAAAACTCTTGTCAGAGTGTATAAAGACGCCGCCTACAACTACAAGAAGAGAAAAGGCAACCATTCCACGCGTCCAGACCATGCGCAAGTGCTTGTTTCTTGCGTGTAGTGCATCCGCTTTTTCATAAACATATGTTTTAAACTGTTCTTTACTCCGCATTGCCGTTTCCTCCTTCCGTGAGTATTTTTTTCAGCGCTCCTTTTGCGCGATAAATCAAATTGTCGATTTGTTTTTTGGATTTGCCAAGCACACGGGCGGCTTGTTCATACGACAGTTCTTCAAAGAATATCAAATATACTGCCGCTTGATAGTCTTTCCCAAGCTGTGCAATTGCACGATGCAGCGCACGCTTAGTCTCATCCTCGATAAAGCTGTCTTCAACACGCTCCGCGTCAGCAAATTCAAAGATCTCCTCGGGATCTACGATCTTCTTTTTGGAATCCTTGCGTATATAATCGATAGCTTTGTGTCGCCCTATTGAATACAAATACGTACGAAAATCGCTATTGCCCATAAAGCGCTTTTTATGCACAAGCAGTTCCACAAAGCTATCCGCGGCAAGTTCCTCGGCGACAGAATAGTTGCCAACCAATTTATTTATAAACAAGATCAATCCGTCGTGGTAGGCGTCCATCAGCTCATCAAAAGCGCGGTCGTCTCCATTCAAATAGCGACGGTAGCATTCTGTTCCGTTGAACATTTTACCTCCACCGCTTTGCTTCTGTTCCTTTGTCGAAGAATTTTACAAAAATCCTCAAAAAACTTTTCAGCAAAGCCAATTTTCTTTTATGTAACCATTATACACTACTTTTATGTAACCATTATACACTATATGTAGAAGAATTGCTATAGGAAAAATCGAGATAAATGTAAAAACAGGACTGCTGTGAACAGTCCTGTTATTGTTACTTCGTTTGTTCTTTTGCCGCCGTTAATGTATTTTTGAGAAGCATGGTAATGGTCATCGGTCCTACGCCCCCGGGAACAGGCGTGATATAGGACGCAAGCGGCTCAACCGAAGCAAAGTCCACATCACCGCAAAGCT
>CAYQBT010000111.1:0-5569 GCA_964415775.1 uncultured Lachnospiraceae bacterium | reverse complement strand
CGGTCAGGAAGTTGAAGTTAAGATTATCGACATCGACGAGGAGAAGGAAAAGGTCAGCCTTTCCATCCGCGCTCTGCTCGAAGAAGCTGCTGCAGAGGTTGCTGAAGAAGTGACCGAAGAAGTTGTGGAAGAAGCAGCTCCCGCATCAGACGCTGAGTAATTTGACAAATAAAAAAGCAGTGTGCTCCGTGTGTTGTGAGCACGCTGCTTTTTATCGTTTACGGTATTTCTTCGGTGACAAGCCGAACCGCTCTGCGAAGATCCTGTGAAAATAGCTCATGTTTCTGTATCCCACCGTGGTAGCAATGTCGGACACGTTCATGTTGGAGTTTTGTAACAGATATTCTGCCTGCGAGAGCCGTTTTTCCTGCATCAGTTCGGTAAAGGTCTTGCCTGTTTTTTGTTTGATCTCCCGGGAGAGCCAATAGAAATCATAGTGCAAGAGCCCGGCAATTTCGGTGAGGCTGCCGTTTTGATAGTTTTCTTCAATGTATTTCAGCGTCTGGATCACCGCACCTTTTTCTTTGTCGGGATATGCCAGTCTGTCTGAATGGTTGATAAATTGCAGCAGAAGCAGTCCCATGGTAAACTCGTTGATCTTTCGCTTGTTTTGTGTGTCATGGATAAAGGTATAGAGCAGATTTTCAAATAGGTTTTGGATCGGCAGAATATCACCGGTTTTAAAATGCAGATAGCCGTCGGTATTTTCTTTGCCTGCAATACAGTCGATGATAAAACGGCGTAAGGGCGTTTCTTCCTCCCCCATCATTTCGAGTGCTTTGCCGAAAAACTGCGGCAGAATGATAAAGTTGACTGCGATATCTCCCTCACCTGCGGGAAGGATCTCTTGCTTGGCATACTGGTTTAGGATCAGCGTTTCGCCGGCGATGAGACGAATGGTTTGCCCATTGATCCGCTGTTCGGTCTTGCCTTGGCACATGTATACCATTTCAATATAGTCATGCGTATGCTCGGGGAAGTGCACAAACCGTGTATGCGGACGGATCGTAATCAGTTTTCCGCATTCCAGCAGTTTTTTTGCATTAATAATACCGCCTTCGCTTTCCATATACAGTCGTTTGTCGATAGTATCCTTTCCTTGCAGTATCGCTTGCTCTTCTTCGGTTATGGCTTGTAAATGTTCTAAGATTTCCAGGTGCATGACAATCCCCCCTTAGTATAATAGTAACAGATTGCATCCGAAAATGCAACTGCAAATCAGGTCACTTTTTTTGTCAAATAGAGACCTTTAAAAACCGTAATAGATATGTTAATATTTATATGCTAATATTTAATCAACAGCGAACGGTATTTTACATGGGGGAATGCATATGAAACAGATTTGTTCATTACTTTTGTGTGCAGCGTTGCTTTTTGGTATGGCGGCGATGCCGATATCTGCTTTGGGAGGAACGAATGTGAATATCACAAATTTGAAAGTGAATAATCTTGTCGAGCCGCTTGGTATTGATACGAATCCTACTTTCCGTTGGATCAATCATATGGGCGGCTACGCAAAGGCGCAGAGCGCATACCGGATCATCGTTGCGTCTACCGAGCAGAAAGCCGCTGCACATACAGGCGACGTCTGGGACAGCGGTAAGGTGCAGGGAACTGCGAATTATGATATAACCTATGCGGGCAAAGCGCTCACCTCTCGCACTCCGTATTTTTGGTCGGTGCAGGTCTGGGATGAGAGCGACACCGCAATCGGCTGGAGCGAGGTCGCGACCTTTGAAACCGGTATTCTCGACGATGCAGAGTGGAGTGCAAAATGGATTGGTATGACTGACGGCGACAGCGTTGCTTGCGATATTGACCTTACAGGTGCAAACTGGATATGGTTTAAGGACGGTGCTACAACGACGGCTGCAGGAACTGAATATTTCAGGGTGCATTTCACAGTTGATGAGGAAAAGGAAGTCGATGAGGTACTGCTCGCAACCACTATGGATGATTACGGCTATCTTTTTGTAAACTGTTCCAATGTTCTTATAGTAAAAAATGAAACAAATGCATGGAAAACCGGCAAGGTAGTCAATATCACACCTTTTGTAGAAAAGGGCGATAATATCTTCGGTGCGAGAGTGGTAAACGTCAGCTCAAGTGGTGGCTTTATTGCGAAAATTGAAGTCCGCTACACTGACGGAAGCGTTGATACCACCGTTACCGACACAACATGGAAAGTTTCAAATACAGCAACATCTACATCCGGTTGGGAGCGCCCCGGTTTCAATGATACTGCGTGGGACACTCCTGACATGTCGCTTGCATACGGTTCGAGCCCGTGGGGGACGAAGGTCGTAATGCCAGAAACGATTAAGGTAAACGTTGGTGCAGGGGCACCTATGCTCCGCAAGACTTTTGATGTAACAAAAGAAGTTGAAAATGCAAAGCTTTACATCTCGGGACTTGGTCTTTATGAGCTTTATGTAAACGGTGAGCTTCCTGATGACACGGTTCTCAACCCTGCGCACACACAGTATGAAGATACCGTTCATTACCGTGCGTATGATGTAACAAATATGCTGAACTCCGGTACAAATGCTATCGCGGTAGAGCTCGGCAACTATTTCTACAACTGCGATTATTACACATGGATGAACTGGAATACCGCTACTTACCGTGATAATCCGAAGCTTCTCCTTGAACTACATATAGACTATACCGACGGCACGTCCGAGACTGTCGTTACGGATGAAAGCTGGAAAACCTACGAATATGGTCCTATTTACTATAACAATATATACATGGGCGAGCATTACGATGCAAGACGTGAGGTAGACGGTTGGACAGATGCGGCGTTCGCTGATACAGCATGGAGAAATGCGATTATAGATGATGCACCGACAGGTGACCTTGTTTTTGAAAACATGGAACCGCTTCGCCGTCTTGATACCTTCAAGCCTGAAGTGTTTAACAAGGGTAACGGCACATATATCATCAAAAATCCCGTAATGACTGCGGGCTGGGCAAAAATTAATTTCAGCGCTCCCTCGGGAACAGAAATTAAAATCACCTACGGCGAAAAGCTTGATGATATGGGATTTGTCGTGCCTACGATAAATGGCTATCTGTTGCAGGTGGATAAGTTTATCACAAGCGGCGGCGACGATGTATATGAGCCTAAATATTCATACAAGGGCTATGAGTATATTCAGATTGACAACTACCGCGGAGAACTTTCGGTAGACGATGTAGAGTGCTATCTCATAGCAAACGATATTACCGATACATCGGAGTTTGAAACGGGCGACAGCCGCATAAACTTTATGCATGAAATGATGCTTCGCACGGTTATGAACAACCTGCAAAGCAAGCTGACGGATACCCCTATATATGAGAAGAACGGCTGGACGGGTGACGTCAATTTCGCCGTTGAATCTTTCAACTACAACTACGACCTTTCAAACATACTTCCAAAGATTTTAAGGGACATGGGCGACACCACAAACTCAAAAGGCGTGGTAAATCAGATCGCTCCCTCCGCTTCAACAGGTGGTTCAAGCATTCCGATATGGTCATCAATATTTATCAGCGGTTACTATGAAAACTGGCGTACAAACGGCGTTTTCACCGACATTGAAGAAAATTATGACCTTATTCGCTTGCAGACGCTCGACTATATAAATGTCATAGAGGCAAACGGATGGGTATGGACTACAGGCGGTTATGCCGACTGGTTATCTCCTAACCCTTCCAGCGTTTACACCTCGGGCAAAACTACCCATGCTCCCGAGGGCGCAGGTATTATCGGTAGCGCATTCGTTTACCGCACGCTCGGTCAGATGGCAGAGATTGCGGACAAGCTTGGCAAATCAGAGGATGCGGCTGAATACCGTGCAGCAATGGAGAATATCTATACTGCATTTAACGCTACATTTTACGATATCGATCTCGGTTATTATGATACAGGCTATTGGAATGAAACATATGACGCAGGCAGAACAAAGTACCGTCAGGCATCTAATATTATTCCGCTTATGTTTGGTCTTTGCCCAGAAGAATATGAACAAAGCGTAGTAGCAAGCATTGTAAATGATATCAAGGCTAAAGACAATCACCTTGACGTCGGTGCAGTAGGCACAAAGTATATTCTTCCCATGCTTTCGGAGTATGGCTACGGTGGTCTTGCGATGGAGCTTATCAAGCAAGACACTTATCCTTCGTGGGGATATTGGATAAGCCTTGGTGCAACGACTTGTTGGGAAACCTATGAGTCAAATGCCCGCTCACGCAATCACTTCTTCCTTGGCACATATACCGACTGGTTCTATAAGAATCTTGCGGGTGTGAGAGATTATACAAACGGATATGAAACCGTTGTCTTAAAGCCCGAAATTCATCCCGAAATCGGTTATGTGAATTATTCTCTCAAGACCGTTCGCGGTGAGCTTGTAAGCTCATGGAGATTTACAGAAGACAATAAACTTGTATGGGACGTTACAATTCCCGTAGGTACAACTGCAACTGTATATGTTCCAACAGAGGCAGAGCCGCGCACAATTGGTTCGGGTAGCTACAGCTTTACTGTAGATGCAACCGAGTTTGATGTTGACAAGTCGCTTTTGTCCGCTGCAGTTGCAGATGCAAAGACATTTAATGAAGTAGATTATACCGAGGACACATGGACTGCACTTTTGGGTGTGATTTCGGAGTGTGAAGCGGTTATCGCAGACGAAAATGCAACACAGTATGAAGTTTGTGCGGCAACCGATGCACTCGAAAAAGCAGTTACATCGCTTACTGAAAATGACTCCAGAAAAGCACTTGAAAAACTTGTGGCAAGCAGTGAAACCGTTGGAGAAGACGGTTTGCCTGAAGCAGTTTATACCGAATTAACTTCGGCTCTTACATCGGCGAAGGCAGTGCTTTCGGATAATGATACCGAAGCATACGAAAGTGCATATGCTACGCTCAACACCGTTATGGATGCAGTAGCGCCGTACGGTAAAGGCAATCTTGCTCTTGGAAAAGAGGTAATTGCATCTTCAACTGTTGAAAGTACTACTTGGGGCGAGGCAAAACTCACTGACGGAGACAGAGAAAACCTGCGAGGCAGCAGAGAGATTTGCGGTTGGACGTCCAATAACTTTGTTCAGTTCGACCATACAGAATACGCATGCGTAGATCTCGGTGCAGTATATAAAATAAATCAGGTTCAGGTAATGCCTGCCGGTGCTACAAAGGGAAGCGAATGTGCGGCTTTTCCGAAAAACTTCGCAATTTTAGTATCTACTGACGGTGAAAAGTGGACCTCGGTTTACAGTGCAAAGAACTATCCTGTTCCTACTACAACTATGCAGGTATTTGATTTCGAAACCGAGGATGCCCGTTATGTCCGATTTGAGGGAACATCCATACGCACAAAGCCCACTGACGGCAACCGTTACCGTATGCAGCTTGCGGAGCTTGAGGTCTACTATATCGATTCGAAAGAAGTAAAACTCACCATCGGTTCAAAGACTGCTTATATCAACGGCATAGCGCAGACTCTTGACGCGGCTCCTATCAATCGTAACAACCGCACGATGCTGCCGGTTAGATTTCTTGCTAACGCTTTCGGTAT
>CAYQBT010000110.1:0-5570 GCA_964415775.1 uncultured Lachnospiraceae bacterium | reverse complement strand
TCGCAGGCGCAGAGCACGCTTCGTACCGCTCACGACGATGAGAATGTATATTTCTTAGTATCGCGTCTGGATGAAGTGCTTATGCCGAATGATAAGATCGTGCTGAACGTTGCCGCCGAGCAGGGCTACTACAGCATCACCCTTCGACCGGACGGGCTCGCTTCGATTCAAAAAACGGTCGGCAGCAAGCGAACCGATCTTTCTCTGGACGGCACGGCTTCTGCTGTGAAGGTGTTTGGTACGATCAACAATAAAGAAGATACGGACGAGGGCATCGTATACGAGCTTGCCGTGCCAAAATCGCTTCTGGAACTTGACGGCAAGGACTCCTTTACGGTTCTTCCCGAACTGTATAATATTGACGGTGCAGGCACGACGGTGGATACGCTTACGAACGGCGACATTGCGAACAGCGCTCGTTGGCCCTCGGTCGTTTTGGATTGATATTTCAAGTTGAGGATGGTTTTATGAAAAAGATCACACATATTCCGGTTTTGGTGGGTGCTTTGCTTACGGTGCTGACTATGGTAGCCTGCACGGATACAAAGCCTGTGCAGACTACTGCCGATACGACGGTGGCATCTATAACAACGGTAGCACCTGCAACAACGACAGAACCCGTAACAACGGCGGCACCTGTGACCACGGCGGCACCTGTGACCACGGCGGCACCTGTGACCACGGCAGCACCTATAACAACGGTAGCACCTGCAACAACGACAGAACCCGTAGCAACGACAGAACCCGTAACAACGGCAGCACCTGTGACCACGGCAGCGCCTGTAGTGACCGAACCGGTCGTAGAGAAGGTGACCGAACTGCTTTCTATCAAGGAACTGAACAAGAGTAGCGTGGACGGCAGCCACGCGACCGACAATTACGTCACAGCCTCGCTGGAGATCAACTACCGCGAATCGCTGGATCTTCGTTCCTCCGTCAACGGCTATACCCGTTATGATAAGGGCTGGTATCCCCGCATCAAAAAAGTGAATGACAATTTGTACGTGCTGTTTTTTATGTACGGTCAATACGGACAGCACCTCTACTGGGCAACCAGCGAGGATGGGCAGAACTGGGATGCACCGCAGGTGCTCTGGAATTCCTCGAATCACAAGTTTACCTATACCGACGGACCGCTTGCGGGCACCGACGACCGCTATTACGCTGTGAATGCCGATGCCTGCGTGCTGGATAACGGCGATATTCTCTGCGTATACGCGGTGCGTCCGAATAAAGGCTACGAAAGCAACGCGTATACGGATATGAACGGTCTGTATATGATGCGCGGTAAGGTCAGTGCCGCAAACAAGATCACGTGGTCTGCCGAAGAGAAGATCTATACCGGACATCTGTGGGAGCCCTTTATCCGGCAACGGTCGGACGGACAGATTGAGATCTACTGGTCGAGCATCGTTGCGTATGTGGATATGTACGGCTTTGATCAGGATAAGCGCTCGACCTGCACGACGATGATCGTTTCGAACGATAATGGATATACCTGGACGCCTGATGTTCAGCCGGGTGACAAGAATCATTATGTGGCTACCCGTATTTTCCAGCAGGCGATCGGCAACAAGGTGCCGTATGGCACGACGCTTGCGGCTGTTCCGTATTTCGGCGGACAGATGCCCTCGGCGGTCGAGCTGTATAACGGAAAAACATTGCTTGCTGTTGAGGTGCAAAATCTGGCCAAGGACTTTTACATTTCCCTCGGTATCAGCGAAGAGGGAGGCGAGTGGGAGGAGATCGATCTGCTTGGGACCGGTCCTGCCACTCGATATGAAAATCTGTTTGCGGGCGGTGCCCCTTATCTTGCACGCTTCCCCTCGGGAGAGGTCTATCTGACCTATGGCTCCGGCGCGAAGACCTACGGCAGAATGGTCAGCCCGGACGGTACTATGGTTGACAGCTATGCCAGTCTGGCAGCAGAGGGCGTCCGCGGATCGTGGGCCTCGACCGAGGTCGTCGGCAGCCATGAGCTTATCGTGGCGGCACAGAGCAAGGTGGGCGATCTTTACGGGATCCATCTGGTGCATGCGTATCTCAATCACCGCATCAATTCGCCCAAAATGACTGTGACGGTGGACGGCTATACGGGTGAGTGGAAGAACAATACCGATGCTCTCTTCGTCGGCAGTGAGTCGCAGGCGCAGATCACGCTTCGCACGGCGCACGATGACGAGAATGTGTATTTTCTTGTGTCTCGCTTGGACAACGATCTCCGCAAAAACGATCTTACGGCGATTCAGATCGCGGACGGCGCAAAGAATTACTACCAGATTCTATTATACATGGACGGGACAGCTTCGATCTCTTATGTGACAAGCAAGACCAGCGACCTGCTGGAAAAGGAATATCCGATTTCCGCTGTGCTTTTCGGAACGCTTGAGAACGGCGAGGATACCGATGAGGGCGCTGTTATGGAGATCGCAGTTCCTAAGGACATGCTCGGTCTTGCGGGGAAGGATTCCTTTCAAGTGCGCCCGATGTTGAAGAACGTGGATGACGGAAAAGCGGTTACGGATTCGCTGACGGAGCTGGATGAGGCAAATACTTTGCGCTGGCCCGCCGACGTTTTGGACTAACACAAAAACGCAACCTTATTTAAAGGTTGCGTTTTTTGCTTGTATATGGTATACTATATACATTAAAAAAGAAATGGAGAATTCTATGCAGAAACTTACCAAAAAATACGGGCTGCTGACCGCAATCGCTATGGTTGTCGGTATCGTGATCGGCAGCGGCGTATTCTTCAAAGCGCAGGATATTCTCGAAAAGACCGGCGGCGATTTTGGCGTGAGCATCCTTGCGTGGATCTCGGGCGGTTTGATCATGCTTTCGTGCGTGCTTGCCTTTTCCATGATGGCAACCCGCTATGAGAAGGTCAACGGCATGGTAGACTACGCCGAGGCGACTGTTGGCGAGGGCTATGGATATTTCGTCGGTTGGTTCAATGCGGTGATCTATCTGCCTGCCATGACCGGCGTGCTTGCGTTGGTATCTGCGCGCTTTACACTCGTCTTTTTGAATTCGGTTATCCCGAACTTCGCCGAGGATCCCGTCACGGGTCCTGAATGTATGGTACTTACCCTCGTATTCCTCGTTGGCAGTTATGTGCTTAACGCGCTCTCACCGAAGCTTGCCGGAAAGTGGCAGGTCACCGCAACGGTCATCAAGCTGATCCCGCTGATTTTGATGGCGGTGGTCGGTCTGATCGTCGGTCTTAGCAGCGGTACGCTGACCGAAAATTTTGCTACGGTTCCGGTCAGCGGTAACCGCATGCAGTTCTTCTTTGCCGCACTGGTTTCTACCGCGTTTGCGTATGAGGGCTGGATCATTGCAACGAGCATCAACGCGGAGATCAAGAATTCCAAGCGCAATCTGCCGATCGCACTGACGGCGGGCGCGCTCATCATTATTGCGATCTGTGTACTGTATAACGTTGGCGTTGCGGGTAGCGTCACGATCGACGAGCTTCGCACAGTCGGCGCTTCGCTCGCCTTCACCAATCTGTTTGGCGGACACTTCGGCGCGATCTTAAACCTGTTTGTTGCGATCTCCTGCCTTGGCACGCTGAACGGTCTGATGCTCGGCAGTACGCGTTCGATCTATGCGCTCGCGGCACGCGGACAGGGCTTCCGTCCCGACATATTCTCGCAAGTGGACGAGACGACCAACATGCCGCAAAACTCCGCGGTGCTCGGTCTTATGTTCGCAATGTTCTGGTTCTTCTATTTCTATGCGGCAAATCTTGCAGGATGGTTCGGTGCATACGGCTTTGACTCCTCCGAACTGCCGATCGTTACGGTATACAGCCTGTATCTGCCGATGTTCGTGCAGTTTATGCGCAAGAACAAGGATCTTGGCGTGATCAAGCGCTTTGTGCTTCCCACGCTTGCGTCGCTCGGCAGTATCTTCATGGTCGTTGCGGCAGTGATCGCGCACGGCAAGGGTGTTGTGTATTATCTGATCACATTTGCCCTGATCATGGCACTTGGTATACTGATTGAGTATAGAAGAAAGAAAAAAACAGCATAAAGAAAACGGCTCGAAAGAGCCGTTTTCTTTATGCAAGGATGCTCCAGAGCCGTGTGAGCAGGTCAAATACGATCGGCATAAAGATCGCAGGGAGCATGTTGCCGACCTTGATCTTAGTCAGTCCGAGCATATTGACGCCGATAGCAAAAATGAGGATCGAACCGGTAAAGGACATCTGCGAGATGACCGCATCGGTGAGATAGGGCTCGATATAGACGCCGAGCAGCGCGATCGCACCTTGATAAACAAAGACAGGAATCGCCGAAAACATCACGCCGATGCCGAGTGTGGAGGCAAGCACCATAGCGGTGATGCAGTCGATGATGCCTTTGGCAACCAGCGTGGAGTTGTCGCCGCGGATGCCGTTGTCGAGCGAGCCGACGACTGCCATGGCACCCACCACAAAGATGAGGGATGCGGTGACCATGCCCTCTGCAAAGGTAGATTTTGCATCCCCCTTGACCAGCTTGCGTTGGCAGAATGCGCCGAAGGTGTCGAGCCGCTTTTCAATATTGATGAGTTCGCCTATGATCGTGCCGAATACCATAGATAGGATCATGCATAGCGTATCCTTGGTGCCGAATACGCCGTCCGTGAGTGTAAGCGTGGCGCTGACCGCGCCGCCGATGCCCACGAACATAACGATGAGCCCGACTGCCTGCAGCAGCGTGTTCTTCAGCCGCTCGGGCAGGAGCTTTTTAAAGAGAAGACCGGCGGCAGTGCCGACGATAACGAGAATACAGTTGATGATCGTTCCTGAAAGTGCCATAATTCCTCTTTGCGTATTATACTAAAATTGCATACACCAAAATTATAGCACGCTCCGCGCGCAATGTAAAGACAGAACGGCAAAAATGCAATTTAAAAACCCAAAAATTGCATTTCAAATCTGCAGGAACGCATTTTTGCCTTGAAAATGCAGGAGATTGCAATAAAAAAACACCAAAATCCGCAATTTGCTATTGCAAAATCCGGGAAGAACCGCTATAATAAAAATATACTTGCTTGGAAAAACAAGCAGACATACGACAAATTTTTATATGGAGGATACAACTATGAAAAAAATAGTTGCTCTGGTGCTCGCAGCACTCATGCTGGTAACTGTATTTGCAGCGTGCGGCGAGACCAAAACGGATGAAAAGGTCATCAAGATCGGCGTGTATGAGCCCGCATCCGGTTCCAACGGCGCAGGCGGCAAGCAGGAGACGCTCGGCATCAAGTATGCACGCTCCGTATGCCCCACCGTCGAGATCGGCGGCGTGACCTACAAGGTAGAGCTTGTTTATGCTGACAACCAGTCTTCCAACGACAAGGCTCCTACTGCAGCAGCAGACCTGCTCAGCAAGGGCGTATCGGTCGTTCTCGGTTCCTACGGTTCCGGTGTTTCGATCGCAGCTTCCGATACCTTTAAGAATGCAGGCGTTCCTGCAATCGGCGTAACCTGCACCAACCCGCAGGTCACCGAGGGTAACACCCACTACTTCCGCATCTGCTTCCTCGATCCCTTCCAGGGCCCCGTTCTTGCTAACTAT
>CAYQBT010000109.1:0-5578 GCA_964415775.1 uncultured Lachnospiraceae bacterium | reverse complement strand
GAACGCGCTGTATGTGTGTTCCTGCAATTCTTGCGTAATGGGGCATTTTAAAGGAGCCCCAAAGCCTAAGTTTTTTTGCGGAGTGAGAAACGATGATCGAGTTTAAGAATGTCACCAAGCGCTATCCCGAGGGGAAAATAGCGATCGACAATCTGAATTTAAAGATAAATGACGGCGAGTTTGTTTTCATCATGGGCGACAGCGGTGCGGGTAAGACCACCATGACTAAGCTCCTGCTCCGTGAGGAACGCGTGAGCAGCGGCGAGCTTTGGGTTGGTGATGTCAACCTTGCCAAGATGCGCCGTTCCCGCATCCCGAAATACCGCCGCCGCATCGGCGTGGTCTTTCAGGATTTCCGTCTGTTCAAGCAGAAGACCGTGTTTGAGAACGTTGCCTTTGCGCTCCGCGTTGTCGGCGGTGCAAGTGCGGCCGAGGTCAAGACCCGCGTTATGACGATGCTCAAGGTCGTTGGCCTTGAGGACAAGGCGCACAGCTTCCCCGCACAGCTTTCGGGCGGCGAGCAGCAGCGTGTTGCGCTTGCCCGCGCGATCATCAACAATCCGCATACCATTATCGCCGATGAGCCCACGGGCAACCTCGATCCCAAGCTTTCCATGGAGATCATGGGATTGCTTGTGAAGATGAAGGAATACGGCAAGACGGTCGTCGTGGTTACGCACGAGGCAGAGCTTGCCAAAATGTTCCACCAGCGGATCGTCCGCCTGAAGGACGGCCGTCTCGTGGAGGACGGTATTTACGGAGGTGAGACGCTGTGAGACGTTTGGCCGATGCTTTTTCCCAGGCGATCAAGGGCATGCTCCGAAACGGACTGATCACCTTTGTCAGCATTTTTGTGCTCATCAGCTGCCTTTTGTTTATCGGCAGCTTTGCGCTGATCGCCATGAACGTGCAGTACAATCTGGAGGACGTGACCGATCTCAACGAGATCGAGGTCTTTCTGGATTTTGATGCGGATGACGAGACCGTTGCCCGCGTGGAGCGTGAGATCCTGCGCCTCGACAACGTGGCAAGCGTGATCCACGTTTCCAAGGAGGACGGACTTAGTGACATGACCGGCGAGTTCGCCGATTACGGCTATTTGTTCGAGGATATTTCGGACGAGGAGAATCCGCTGTCGGACAAGTTCCGCGTTCTGTACATAGACAATGCCAAAGTGACCACGCTGGACTATGAGCTCAAGCAGATCGAGGGTGTCCGCAAGGTCAACAGCCGTCTCGATATTGCGGCAACCGTGGATTCGCTTGAGGGCGGCATTTCGATGATCTTTATCTGGTTTACCGTGCTTTGCACCGTGGTCTGCATGTTCGTCATCGTCAATACTATCAAGATCTCGGTATTCTCGAGACGCGACGAGATCACCATCATGCGCTATATCGGCGCAAGCCGCGCCTATATCGCCGCTCCCTTCGTGCTGGAGGGCGCTATGATCGGCGTGATCGGTGCTGTGGCGGCATTCTTCCTCGAAAAGGGAATTTACGCGATGCTCACAGGCTTCGTCAGCGAGCAGATGAACATCGTCAAGCTGTATACCTATGCGGAAATGACACAGCCGCTCCTGATCGTATTCTTCGGCATTTCGCTCTTCACGGGTATTGTCGGCAGTCTGGTCTCGCTCGGCAAGTATGTGGAAGCGTGAGGCAGAGAAACTTTTTTAGAAAATCACAGCAAAATTCGCGGTCTTTTTACACACAAAGCTAAGTATGGGGTGTTACAATGAAAAAGACATGGAAAATAGTCCTTTACGCGGTACTGTGCGTACTGGTGCTGGAGGCTGTCGCAATGCCGATCGTGTTTGCGGCGAAGACTTCGGCAAACGAGTTTGCAGATAACAAGGAAGTGCAGGCGTTTCAGGCGGCGATCGCCGAACTGGAAGCCGAGCAGGCAGCGCTCAAAAAGCAGCTGCAGAATCTGCAGAACCAGCGCTATACAGAGCAGCAGAAGGCAAACGATCTCAAAAATCTGATCCTCGCAACCGAGAAGAAGATCGAGACCACGCAGAGCCTGCTTGCGGCACTCTCGGCGCAGATCACCGAGAAGGAAGTGCAGATCGCCGAGAAGGAAGCGCAGATCGACGCGAAGGCGGCAGAGGTTGCCGAGACGCGCGCAAAGTTCCTTTTGCTCGTTCGTGCGCAGTATGAGGGCGAGTCGATCAATATTCTGTCGGTCATCCTCGGCTCGGACGGTATTTCGGACATGCTTTCCCGCGTGGAATACATGGCAAGCATCCTTGACTACAATTCCAAGCTGCTTGCAAGATATAAGGCGGAAAAGCAGGAGCTGGAGGACATGAAGAGCGTGCTCGAGTCTTCGCGTGCTGACCTGCAGGCAGACTATGAGACACAGCTTGCGTACAACGATACGCTGGAAAAGGAACAGGCGGACCTTGAACTCCAGAAGGGAGAGCAGGATCAGTATGTTGCGGCGCTTCGCATGAGCGAGGCGGAGATCCAGCAGGAATACGAAGAAGCCAGAAAGGCAGAGGCAGAGGAGAACCAACGTCTCGAGAAGCTGCTCCAAGAGCTGGCGGCCGCAAACAAGACCGAATACGTCGGCGGCAAGTTTATCTGGCCCGTGGATATTTCCATCAAGCGTATTTCCAGCGACTACGGATGGAGAACCTACTACTATAAGGGCAAAAAGGTTACCGATTTCCATATGGGAATAGACATTCCTGCGGCGATCGGCACGGATATTTACGCGGTGCAGAGCGGTGAGGTCATTTTGGCGACCTCGCATTCCAGCTACGGTAATTATATGATCGTTGACCACGGCGGCGGCATCACGACGCTGTATGCACATTGCTCCGAGCTGCTCAAAAAGGTCGGCGACAAGGTAGAGCAGGGCGATCATATCGCCGAGATGGGCTCCACCGGACAGTCTACCGGATCGCATCTGCATATCGAGGTGCGCGTAGACGGTAAGCATCAGGATCCCATCGCAAACGGATGGCTTGTGCAGCCGAAATAACCCCCTGCTTCGGAAAGGAAACCAAAGTAAAGATGAATAAGAAAATTTCAATATGGCTCGCGCTTGTGATTTTGGTCGCGGCGTGCGTCATCACCTTTCAGCTGACGGTGCTCTTCGGCGGCGCATTCGGTCGCCCCGGCACGGTCGGCGAGGTGACGGGTGAGCCGACCACAACGACCGACGCACCTGTAGAGCCTCCGAAAGAGGAGGAGCCGGCAGAGCCGACGCTTGCGGACGAGATCATCGAGCGCGCTAGTGCGAAGATCGCTGAGCTTGCCGAGCTGTACGCGGACTATTATGTCGGCGACTTGAATGTAGACGACCTCGTGGAGGGCGTTGCGGAGGGATTTGTTGCTTATGCGGGCGACAAATACGGCGCATACCACCCGATCGAGGAATACGAGGAGCTTACGACCGGATACTCGGGTGAGTTTGCCGGCATCGGTGTCAGCGTGATCTATAACGCCAATTACGGTGCGATTGAGATCCTGAACGTCATGCCCGACAGCCCCGCGCTGGAAGCAGAACTGTTGCCGGACGACCTGATCATCGGCGTTGAGGGAGAGAATGTAGCCGCGCTCGGCTACAATACCGCGGTCAACCGCATCCGCGGCGAGATCGGCACCTCGGTCACCCTGACGGTTGCGCGCGGCGAGAATTATTCGAATATTTTTGACGTAACGCTCACTCGCCGCAAGGTGGAGGAGCAGTCGGTCACCTATGAGGAGATGAAGGTCAAGGGTGTTTTCGCACCGGTCGCCTACATCCGTCTGATGGATTTCAACAGCAAGACTCCCGAGCAGTTTGCCGAGGCGATCGGCGAGGGCGAGACCAACAATGTGCACGGCTATATCATCGACGTCCGCAACAACGGCGGCGGCGAGTTGACTGCTATTCTGGAGATCCTCGATCTGCTACTCCCCGAGGGACCGATCGTGCGCATCCGGTACAAGGACGGCACCGAGCGCACCTATGAGTCGGATGCACAATGCCTGAAGGAGCCGATCGTCGTGCTCACCAACAGCAATACCGCATCGGCGGCAGAGCTGTTCGTTGCGGGACTGCGCGATTATAACAAGGCGATCGTGGTGGGAGAGACCACCTTCGGCAAGGGCACCGTGCAGTCGATCATCCAGCTGAAGGACGGCAGTGCGCTCCGCCTTTCCACCTCGATGTATGCACCTCCGTTCTCGGAGAACTACGAGGGCATCGGCATTACGCCCGACATCGCGGTTTCGCTTGCGGACGAGTATAAGTATGTCAACCTCTTTAAATTGGATTACGAAAATGACACGCAGCTTCAGGCGGCGGTCAAACTCTTTCAATAATTTTATCGAAAAAAGGAACGGTACACGAACATGGCAGCAAAGCAGATGCATTATACCAAAGAGGGCTATCAGGCACTCGCCACAGAGCTGGAATATCTGAAAACAACACGCCGCGCCGAGGTCAAAGAGGCACTGGCGCTCGCACGCTCCTACGGCGACCTTTCGGAGAACAGCGAGTACGACGAGGCAAGAAACGAGCAGGCAAAGGTCGAGTCGAGAATCACCGAGCTTGAGTCGCTCATCATTCACGCAATCGTTGTAGACGAGTCCGAGATCGACCACTCCAAGGTCAGCGTCGGCTCGATCGTTACGGTAAAGAAGGCAGACGGCAAGGAGATCGAGTATACCATCGTTGGTACCAACGAGGTAGACTTCTGGACGGGCAAGATCTCGGATCAGTCTCCCGTGGGCGCGGCGATCATCGGCGCACGCGAGGGCGAGACCGTTACCGTTGCGTCTCCGAACGGTGACTATACGCTCGAGATCCTTTCGGTTACCAGAGCAAAGCTGAACGGCTAAGCGCACTTTCGCCACAGCGAACATTTTTACGAGGACAAGAATTATGGCAGAGAATGTACAAAATAACGCGCAAAACAGCACAAGTGAGGTAGCGGTTCGCCGCGAGAAGCTGGCTACTCTTATGGAGGCGGGCAGAAATCCGTTTGTGCTCACTTCCTTTGACCAGACCGACTACAGCGAGGACATCAAGGTGTCCTATGTCGATGGCGAGGAGAAAAATGTAAAGATCGCCGGCAGAATCATGGCAAAGCGCGTCATGGGTAAGGCAAGCTTTATGCACCTGATGGATGCCAAGGGCAGAATTCAGTGCTACGTCACCCGCGACGACCTCGGCGAGGAGCCATATGCATACTTCAAGAAGTATGATATCGGCGACATCGTTGGTGTCAGCGGCTATGTGTTCACCACCAAGACGGGCGAGATCTCCGTGCATGCAAAGGAGATCACGCTTCTTTCCAAGGCGCTTCTCCCCCTGCCCGAGAAGTTCCACGGCTTCAAGGATACCGATCTGCGCTACCGCCAGAGATACGTTGACCTTATCGTCAATCCCGAGGTCAAGCGCAATTTTGTGATCCGTTCGCAGTTTATCAAATTCATGCGTAACTACCTTGACAATATGAGCTATATCGAGGTGGAGACCCCCGTGCTCAATACGATCGCGGGCGGTGCGGCGGCGCGTCCGTTCATCACGCACCATAACACGCTTGATCTGAATATGTATATGCGTATCGCTACCGAGCTTC
>CAYQBT010000108.1:0-5640 GCA_964415775.1 uncultured Lachnospiraceae bacterium | reverse complement strand
GGGCAGGGTGGGAAAGCGGCGGTCGATCTCGGGCTTGAACACATGGAGCAGCCAATCCATCGTTTCTGCACCGCGCCCCTCGATCGCTCCGAGCTTTTCATTTAAAAAGGTAAAGGGAGAATACTCCGAGAGTCTGCCGCCCTCGGGGGAATGGTTACACTCGATCGCCGCAATGATCATCGGCGTTTTGGTGCGATCCATGTACGTCTTCATTCCCCAGCTCTTGCCGTAGGTGGCATCGCTGTCGAAAAAGACGTTGTGCCCATCGAACATATAGAGCACCGGATAGCGGTGTTCGGGATGTTTTTTCGCCTCGTTTGGGATATATACATAGGCGTTTCGGGGTTCATCCCCCGTGTACGCGGGATAGGTCAGTTGCCATTTTTTGATCATACAATTGCTTCCTAAAATGAAATATTATATATTATAGCGCAAACCTTATGAAAATGCAAGGTCTTACCTCGTTTTTGCCAATCACGGCAACGCACAAACCTGTAGGGGGCGACCTCCCGGACGCCCCGTTTTCCTCGGTGAGATGATGTCATGGCGGGTCGTCGAGGACGTCGACCCCTACGGTGGGTGAGAGCCAATGACCACACATCGTTATGACGGCGCACCAACCTGTGGGGGCGACCTCCCGGACGCCCCGTTTTGCCGCGGTGCGATGTCGTACGCAACGTACCCACGCAAAAAAGCAGACACGGTTTGTGTCTGCTCTTTTTGCGTGTGCCTTATTTCTTGAACTTGGGTACGGGGGTAGGTGTGGTGGTCGGACCGTACACGCGCATAACATCGGGACCACCGTCCTCGGAAGGAACGAAATATACGCGGTCGATGCAGATGTCACGGTCAAAGCCCTTGTTGCCGCGATCCGAATGGCAATGGTAAACCACCCAGTTTTCCTCAAGCTCGGGGCAGACCACGAACATGCAGTCGCCGGCACCGTCTACATAGCGGTTGGAGGCAAGCACCTCGTTGTACTTATACTTCGTATACGGACCGTATATATCCTTCGCTATCGCATAGGATTCGCCGTAGTGTCCGCGGAAGTGACCGGACGCATACATCATATAATAATAGCCGTTATGCTTGAGAATAACGCCGCCCTCGCTGATGGGTGCATACTCGTCTACCTCATAGTGCTCGGTGGGGCTGATACAATGCACTGCCTCGCGCTTGGTGGAAAGCACGCCGTTTTCTGCGTTCAGTTCCTGAATGTAGACATGGTTGCCGCCGCCGAAGCGTACGGTGGTGATATACACTCTGCCGTCATCGTCCACAAAGGGGGCACCGCCGATCTCCGGCTCGGTGTTGATATACGGCTTTTCGGGGTTCATCACGAACGGGCCCGCAGGGGACTTCGATGCCGCATAGAATACGCGGAATTCGGTGGGTCCAAAGCCGCCTGCAAACTGTGAAGCGATCAGCAAGTAGAACCAGCCGTCCTTATGGAAGACATTGGGGCTCATGAAATAGTGGATCGGGCTCTTTTCATCGATTGCAAACGCAAAGCCGCCCTCTTTCCATTCGTAGAGATTCTCGGAGGTGCGTACGCGCACGCGGCAGTACGGGCCGGTCTGGTCGAGCGTGTAGAGATAGAAGGTGCCGTCATGGTAGAGGATCTCGGGGTCGGCACCGTAGGTCACGGGGTTCGTATAGGTCGCGCCGCTGTAAAGTTCAGTATCTGCGATCTCAGCGGTAATAGGCGTAGTCGAGCCGACACGGTAGCTCTTTGCCTTCGGGGTATGTACCTCCAGTATGGGGTAGGTCCGATCGCCGAAGTAGAACGCAAGCTCGTCGCCGCGGTTGACTGCGGAGAACGGATATGCCTTGCCTGCGGTGAGCTGCATTGCATGCTGTGCAACAAACATGCATTTGCCGTGCAGATAACGGTATGCCAGAAGTCTCTCGGTCGCGCCGTCATAGGAGAAGGCAAAGCCCTGTCCGTCATTTGCAAATACGACCAGCTCTTCCGCGTTACTCGGCGTGAGCGATGCGGTCAGCTTCTGCGAAATGCCGAGAACCGCATCCGACATCTCCACGCCCTTTACGGTATACAGCTTCAGGTTGGTAAAGCCGCCCTTGCCGCCGTCATTGTTGATGCGAAGCGCGAGCGTGCCCGTCTCAAAGGGAGAACCGTCAAAGCGGCTGTCGCCCTTCTTATACTCCGCTCTGTACAGCTCCTCGCCGCTTGCACAGTCGGAAATGATGAAAATAATATAGTCGCCATGCACATGCAGATAGAAGTGCAGATCCTGTCCGATCGCAAATCTGTCGCCGTTCTTGCTGGCGGTGATGTTGCCGTTCCATTTGCTCACAGGGCTGGTGCAACCGAGCGCGCCGGTCATGCCGTCCTGTCCGACGAATGCATAGTAGCCGTTGGTCTTATCCTCTTCTTCGGTGCTCTGCTTGATCCTGCCGGTCGTACCGCCGAAGAAAACGCCGCCTCCCCCCTGATGGTTGACGAAATCCGCCTCAAAGACAAAGCTTGCACGCGTCGGGATCTCAAGAAGCGCCGTAGAGTGACCGCCCTTCTCCTTCACCGTACGGAGCGCACCTTCCTTTGCCTGCATGTCACCGTATACCACGGTGATATTTTCCATACAGTTTTCGGTGGTAAAATCGTTCTGATAGAGAAGACTTACGTCTTTGTCTTGTCCGATGTTGTATTGCATCTCATGTTCCTCCGTCAATGGTTTACACTTCGATTATAGCACAAAGAAGTGCCGCGTGGAATACAAAAAATGAACATCCAGGTATAAAATATGAAAGAGAATCGCGCGCTTTTGTTGACAAATCCGGATGCAGACTTTACAATATTTATACTGCAACCGTAAAAACGAGGTATTTATGAAAAGGTATCTTCTTTTTTTGTGTACTGCCCTCCTTTTTGTCTGCCTGTCCCTTTCGGTCACGGCAAAGGAGACGGTCATCTACGAAAATGACTTTTCCACCCCCCTGCTCGCCGGCTTCAAGCAACGCGGCGGCATGGCGGTAAGGGACGGCGTGCTCAAAGCCACAAGCGGCTCGGGCCCGTCCGCCTATGTCGCGTACACCTTCCCCGAACAGTACCGCGGCATGGACTATATTTTTGAGATCGACTATATCGGCGCGACAAGCATGGGCGGCGTTATGATCGGCGCTACAAGCGATGACCTTGCCGCCGAGCCTGCCTATTTTTCGGGCTATACGCTGTCCACAAACGGCGATGCCTCGAAATCGATCTTTGCCTATTTTAGCGAGACCGGCTGGGGCGGTACGCTTTGCCCCGGCACGAACGATCTGCCAAAGGACGGTATGCACCTGTGGGTACGCGTGCAAAGAGGCGTGCTGACCATGCGTATCTTCTCGCTCGATGGGAGAACGCTGTATCAGGGCTACCGCTATGAGATCGGCGATCACGAGGCGGACATCTACGACACCCTCACCTCCACGGTCGGCATCCGCCAGTACTATGACGACAAAGGGCATTTTGACAATATGAAGATCACCGTCCTTGCGGACGACCTGCTCCCCGCGCTGCTAAAGGATGTCTCCTTTGGCGGGGTACGCTTTGCCGCGGGCGGCGTGACCGTCACCGAGGACAATGTCAGCGGCAGCGGCGCGATGCTCTCCCAAGCGCCTTTGACCGATAGCTACCGCATCTCTGCCTCGGTCGCCGCCAAGGGCTATACCCGCCTGTATTTCGGCATGACCGACGAGAAAAACGGCTACGCCTTTGAGATCGACGAACAGGAGACCGCCGTCTTCCTCTACCGTATCGAGGGCGGCGTGTATACCCTGCTTGCCGAGAAGGAAAACATCATCCGCAAGGGCTTTTGCACCGTGACGCTCGACGTACACGACGGCATTGCCTCGCTCTACTACGATAATCTCTTCCAAGGGGATGCCGCTTTCCCGAAATTTGAGTTTTACCTGGACGGCACCGACGGGAAATTCGGCTTCTGGCTGGAGGGCGGACAAATTGCAGACCTGCGCGTCGGCGAAAGCACCGCCGTCACCTATGCGGATACCTACATAAACCCCGTCAACCCCGGCGCCGATCCCGACATGCTCTTCTATGAGGGCACCTACTACCTCTACGTCTACGCAGGCAATGACGGTACAAACATCTTCCGCGTATACACCTCCCCCGACCTTGTGCATTTCACACCGCGCAACATCATTTTCAAATGGGACAACGAGAAATACGCAAACGTCAACGGCAGATCGGCGTGGAGCCCGAACGTGTTTTATAACGAAAGTGACGGACTGTTCTACCTCTTCTTCGCCGCCTACCCGACGGGTACCGATTCCCTGCGCAACGTTTACTACGCTTCCTCGGACAGCCCGCTCGGCCCCTTCACCCACGACGGTCCTTTGCAATCGATCAATCACCCCTCGATCAACGAGATCGACGGACATCCCTTTGTCGGCTATGACGGAAAGACCTATATGTCCTTCTCCCGCTACGATCAGGGCGGAACGATCTGGTTTGAGGAGGTCATTATGAAGGATGGTGTCGTCACTGCCCTGCCCGAGACGCAAACGCGCGTGGTCGTCTCCGACCGCGAGTGGGACAATGACGGCGCAACGCGGCTGTGCGAAGGCGGCTTCGTGTGGAAGCACGGCGGGTACTACTACCTGATCTATGCAACGGTCAGCTACGCGCGCCATTACGGCGAAGCAGTCGCCGTGTCCAAAGATCCGCTCGGCCCGTATGAAAAATACGACTACAATCCCTTCCTTATCCACAACTTCACCTTGGACGGTCCGGGAGACGCCTTGATCATTCCCTCGCCAGACGGAGAAGAGCTCTACCTTGTCTATCACCGCCACAACGAGGTCGGCAAGGTACACCTCCGCCAGACCTGCGTGGACAAGATCGAGTTCGTACCCGATCCGGACGTCGGCCCCGATATTCTGACCGTGCGCGGCCCGTCCTCCACGCCCCAGCCCCTACCCTCGCACAAATACCGCTATGATGTCAACCGCGACGGCAAGACCTCGCTTGCCGATGCGCTCACCGTGCTGAAAAACCTTCGCTCCGGCGGCGGCTACAGCGGCTACTACGACGTGGATACCAACGGCTCGGCAGGACTGAACGACACCGTAGAGGTGTTAAAAAAGATCGTAGAATAAAAAACGAAAGGGGCTTTTCACAGCCCCTTTTGCCTTTTATAAAACGGGAAAATACCCGAGGCTCGGCCCGGCATCTCCTCTTCCGCGCTTGCAGATAGGCGGCGTGCGCCTCCTTCTGCTTTGATCCACCCAACATCCACGCGCCTCTATCCCTTGAACTTGTTTTTCGCTTTTGTGATCACCGTATTGCCCTTAAGGAGCAGTGTATCTTTATTTTTCTTCAAGAAATGCCGGAGCTGCGTCTTGTGGTGGCAAAGTTTCTCCTGGCAGTTGGCACAGGAGAGTGCCGCGTTGGTCCTCTCGCAGAAGCGCTCGGGATGTAGGCGCACCGAGACCTCCCAGACCACAAGCAAAAGAAGTGCGATGCCGAGGATGCTCCATGTGAAGACGTCGGGGATGAACACAAGCGGCGTGAACATCATCGCATAGTCCCAGTTATAGATGCGGCAGTTTCCGCAGCATTTGTTTTTCATAAACCAGGTCTGGAACGGGCAGAAAAACAGGATGCAGATCATGTCG
>CAYQBT010000107.1:0-5645 GCA_964415775.1 uncultured Lachnospiraceae bacterium | reverse complement strand
CGAGCTTTCCACCGCACACGATCTCTATGTTGCGGCGCTCCACTTCTGGCAGTACCGCGACCCGAACGCGGATCCGATCGCATATCTGCTCCGCGCGATCGAGCTGGAGCCGAACTTCGCACCCGCTTTGCAGCTTCTCGGTGAGATATACCTCCGCCGTCACGAGTTTGCAAAGGCATACGATGTTCTTGAGAGGGCGCTTAAGGCTCTCACCGTATACAACTTCCATCCCGAAAGCGGCAAGCTGAACTACTACCGCGGTCTTGCGCTGGTAGGACTCGGCAGAGACAAGGAAGCATACGATGCATTCCGCAAGTCTGCATGGATGAAAGATACCCTCTCCGAGGCGATGACCAGAGCGGCAATGCTCGACTGCAAGAAGGGTGACTTTGTGAATGCAAAGATGTGCGCAGACTCCGCTATCGAGAACGGCGCGCAGAACCTCACGGCGATCGTTCTGTCTGCTGTTGCTGACTACAAACTCGGCAACAAGGCAGAGGCGGTTTCGGCGCTGAGGAATGAACTGAAGCGCGATCCGCTCAACCACCTTGCAAGATACTTCCTCGTTGTGATGGGTGAGATGACCAAGGACGAGTTCTATGGCAAGCTCGCGTCCAACATGTCGCAGACCTGCCTGGACCTCGCAACCGATATGATGGATGCAGGCTTTACCGCAGAGGCGACCGAACTGCTCACCGATGTTGCAAAGTACTCCGACGACCTTTGCCCCGTGATCGCGTACCTTGCAGGCGTACCCGAAAGAGCAAACGATAAGCACAAGGTATTCCCGTTCCGTCCGTTTGAGGCAAAGATCTACGCAGAAAACAACGCAAACTACCTCCTCGGCTGCTACCACTACGGCGACCGCCGCTATGCAGAGGCAGAGGCACTCTTTAGAAAGGGTGACGACTTTGCTTCGAAGCGCGGCCTTGCACTCTGCGAATACCGCAAGGGCAACTTCGACCGTGCGCTTGAACTTCTCGATGAGGCACACACTTTGAAGCCCGATATGGAGGAGATCGTATACGAGATCGCATATCTCTTAAACCACCTCGGCAAGGAGCCCGCTGCGGCTGCCGAGAAGATCAAGTCCATGGTTCCCGATCTTGCGACCACCCGTGACGACATCGCTACCGAGTGGGCATGCGCATACAACCGTGCAGGCATGTACGATGAGGCGATCAAGCTCTTCGAGGGACACAACTACGTGCCCTGTGAGGGCGGTGAGACCGCGCTTGCGCGTCAGTACATCAACGCATGGTACGGCAAGGGCATGGACGCAAAGAAGGCGGGTAATGACGAAGAAGCGCTCAAGTGCTTCCGTACCTCGCAGATCCTCCCCGAGAACCTCGGTGCCGGCATCTGGCACGAGTGCGTCAATACCCCCGCACGCTATCAGGAGGCGCTTCTGCTGGAGAAGTTCGGCAAGATGGACGAGGCAAAGAAGATCTACGATCACATCAACTACCTCTACATCGACTACTTCTCGCATATGAACCTGCCCTTGCTCCCCGTATATCAGGGTCTGGCTTCTATCCGTCTCGGCGATGCCGAAAAGGGCAAGAAGCAGCTCGAGTGGGCAATCTCCTATTGGGAAAATGAGATGCAGCGTGAGGGCACCGGCTACTTCAACACCACGCCGTTCTTCATTCCGTTTATGGACGATCACAAGACGAGACGTGTACAGCATTACACGCCTATGATCGAGACTGCAAAGGCGATCCTTGCAGGTAAGAGTGATCTTTTGCAATAAGTTAAAAAGCACCGTGTCCTCTCGGACACGGTGCTTTTTGCGTCTCAAAACAAGGTAGGGGAGGGGCTTGCTCCTCCCGCATGTACCCTCCCAAAACATAGTTTTCGCCGCAGAAAAAAGCATTGGCTTTTTGGTTGCCGGCCTTAGACCGTATATGGTACAATACAGGCAGAAGTAAATTTTTTAGATATGCAGAAAGGAACTTCGATACTATGAAGAGACAGTGGACACCCGAAGAGGCTTGGGAATGGTATAACAAACGCCCGTGGATCTGCGGCTTCAACTATGTCCCCGCAAACTGCGCAAGCCGTTTTGACATGTGGCAGGAATACCGCCACGAGGAGAAGATGCCCGGTATTATCGCCGAGATCGAAAAGGCGCATGAATACGGCTTCAACGCGATCCGTATCATTATGTCGTTTGAGTGCTGGAAGTATCAGCATGAAGGCTATATGGCGAGACTGGAGGAGTTCATCGACCTCTGCGCGAAGAACAAGATCGGCGTTATGATCGTGTTCGGCAACGACTGTACCGTTCCGAAGGAGGTCTATAAGGCGCCCGAGTTTGGCCCCCAGCATGTAGACATGGGCTATCACGGCGGTATTGCCAAGTCCCCTCATGCAGGTATGGCAGGCGTCGGCTACAGCATCATTGACGAGCCCGATCTTTTGGAAGAGTTTATCGAGATGATCCGCGAGATCGTAACCAAGTATGCAAAGGACGAGCGCGTCGAGGTCTGGGACGTATTCAACGAGCTTGGCAACGGCCGTCGCCGCGACAAGAGCGTCCCTGCTATGGAGCGTTTCTTTGAGACGATCCGCGCGTGCGATCCCATTCAGCCGCTGACCGCGTGCACCTGGCTGATCGTTCGCTGGGCAAAGAACCCTCTGGACGACAAGTTCGAGCCGCTCACCCCTTGGGAGCGCCGCGCACTCGAGCTTTCGGACATCATCAGTTATCACGACTACAGACCGCTGGATACCTCTGTCATGGTCATCGACTACCTCAAAAAGGAATTCGGCAGACCTCTGCTCAATACCGAGTGGCTGCATCGCATCCAGCACAACTGCGTACAGACGCACCTGCCACTCTTCTTCCTTGAGAAGGTCGGCTGCTACCATTGGGGCTTTGTTGCCGGTCTCAACCAGACCTATGAACCCTGGGATTCCAACTGGTCAAACTACTATAAGGGCATCGACACCGATGTGGACTTTACCAAGTGGCAGCACGATATTCTGCGCCCCAACTTCCGTCCCTACGATCCGCGTGAGATGGAGACCTTCCAGAAGTATCTGACGCTGGCAAAGGCACAGTTTGCGGGCAAAAAGGAAGAATAAACCCATTCCCGCTTGCAAAAAATATCCGAAAGATAAAAATAAAAGCATATTTTTGCACGAATTTTGTGTTGAAAGTTCTGCGTTTCTTGTGTATAATGGCAATAGAATATCTGTATAAGTACGCGTTTTGTGCTTAAAGAAAGGAACCACGTATGAAAAGATTTATTTCTTTCCTCCTCGCGGCGCTGATGCTCTGCACGGCTTTTGTGGCTTGCGACGGCGACCAGCCTGCGCAGACGACCGGTAGTGCTGTAACGACCACGGCTCCTGTAGAGGCATCTCCGGCAGAGGACACTCCGGATCTGCCCGATCCCGAGGAACTCGATATTTCGGGAAAATTTACTATCCTTGTCAGCGGAAACTCTGCCGTCAACGACTATCAGGCAGATGAGAATTCTGCGACCACCGTTGAGCAGGCGATCTATCGCCGCAACGAGGTCATCCAGGAGAAGTACGGCGTGCAGATCGTCAACGAGGACGTTATCCGTTTCGGCTCTGCTACCGGTAGCGGCACCGGCTTCACCAAGATCTACACCAACTACATGGCAGGCGAGAGCGACTACGACGCGGCAATGATCGGTACATACGACGTCGCAACGCTTGCATACAGCGGCTACATCCACGACCTCAACGATATTGAGTACCTGAACCTCTCCAAGTCCTACTGGGACCAGAAGGCGAATAAGGATCTGACCATCGGCGGAAAGATGTTCTACACCACCGGTGACATCAGCATCGTCGATAACAAGTTCACCCATGCGATCCTGTTCAACAAGGGCATGATCACCGACTACGGTCTAGACGATCCGTATCAGTTGGTACGCGATGACGAGTGGACGCTTGAAAAGTTCGCAAGCATGGTCAAAGAGGTCGGTGAGGACGTCAACCAGGACGGTATCTATGACGAAAAGGATAAGTACGGTCTGCTGACGTGGAAGGACCCCATGCTGGCAGTTATGGCTTCCGCGGGCGAAAAGATCGTTACGATCAATGACGCAGGACAGCTGGAGCTGACCTTCTACAACGAGCGCGTTCTCAGCCTGTACGATCAGTTTACCGCTATGGTATTCGATCAGGCACACGCATACGACTATCAGTATAATAACGTGACCGGTGCTACGACGCCCTCCTCCTCTTGGGATACCAACCGCGACGCGATCTTCTCCGAGGGCCGCGCGGTATTCTATCATAATGTTGTCAGAACCGGTGAGCGTCACCGTGACAGCGATGTAGATTTCGGCTTCCTGCCGTATCCGAAGCTGGATGCACAGCAGGAGAACTACGGCCATCTGGTAAGCTCCTACCACACGCAGTTCCTCTGCGTTCCCGAGATGGTAGAGAATTATGCCCGTTCGGGTATCGTTCTGGAGGAGCTTGCATATCAGGGCAAAAAGCTGCTGACGCCTGCATACTACGAGCAGACGCTGATCGGTAGGACCATCCGCGATGAGGAGAGCGCAGAGATGCTCGACATCATCTTCTCGAGCCTTGTATACGATGTTGGTATCTACTACAACATCGGTACCTATAAGGATCAGCTTGGCAGCCTGCACAGCACTCGTCAGGCGATCTCCACTCTGTATGAGACCTACAAGAATCAGGCTGAGCAGAAGATCGGTACTATCAACACGATCTTTGCATCGCACTAACTCTGCAAGAAAAAGGCTTCCCGATTCGGGAAGCCTTTTTTTATATCAACAGTAGCATGGCAAGAACGAGGACGGTGTCCTCGTTGCCCTCCTTGCCAAGGAGCAGCGCAATGAGCCCGAGCAAAAGAAAATCCTCGGTGTCAAAGCCCGACTTGCCGCGGTTGCGCAGGGCGGTGAGCAGGCAGGTCAGCGGATTTTTGTCCGGCTTTGCACATTCCGTGCAGGTATGCGGCGGATTTTCGCTGTTGCTTTTGTCCTTACACGGCGGCTCGGGCTGCGGCGGATGCGGATTTACGGGCGGCAGAGGGGACGGCGGATGCGGCTTTGGTATATCCGGCAGTGGCATTTCTGGCGGGACGCGGTTCTCGCGCGCAAAGGCGATCCCGCTGTAGTTTTTGGGTACGCTGACATACAAGCTACATCACCTCCGAGAGCAGGTCGATCAGGGAGGAGACCTTGATGATATACTCCATCGCCTCCCGTCGGTTGTCGGACAGATAGGGCTCCAGCGCTTTCAGCAACGCACAGCGGTGCGCACTACTCTTATGTTGCTTGCCGCTACCGCCTGCTGAAAGCAGTTTGGACAGATCGGGCATAGCGGCGGTCGGCGCCGCAGTGGACTCCTCGGGAGTGCCCGCGTCTGCGGTGTCGGACGTGGGTGCACCGCCTTGCTCGGCGCGCATCTCCTCCATCACGGGCTTCAGCGCCTCCATAATGCGCGGCAGCTTTGCGGCAATATCGGGGTTTTGCAGCAGGGAAGAGAACCCGCCGCCCGAAAGCAGATCGTTGAGATTCGGTTCACTCATCGGCATACGTTACTGCTTCGAGTAGCCTTCGAATATCCGCTTTGCGTTTGCGATATCCGCATCGGTTGCACCGCGCATGGCACTACGGAGCGTGGCGAGG
>CAYQBT010000106.1:1026-5657 GCA_964415775.1 uncultured Lachnospiraceae bacterium | reverse complement strand
GCCCTGGCGCACCTTGCCGTTTCCCATGGTACGGCGTACATACACCATCGTATTTTTGTATTTTTCCAAAACAGCATCGGTGTATGCATGCATGCTTTCTGCAATTTTAAGCAATCTTTTATCAGAGTGCTCCGATAAATACACCTCCGGCAAAATCATATGTAAAGTACTTGGAGAATCGCCGACGATCGTCTCGGCATTCTTCCAGTATTCCGGCTCACTGGTAAATTGATCGCAAGCAATAACCGCCCAAGGACGCGCCTTGGCTTTATCCTGTATAAACTTTGGCAGAAGTATATCCGCCGCACTGAAGATTGTATCCATATTCGCCCTCCATTTTTTACATTTTATCTTATTTTATGCAGAGATGCAATAGCCGTACTCAACTTTTTGTTGTAAACCGCTTCTGATTATGGTATACTGAAAAAGAATATACAGTATATAAGGAGGAAAGCAAATGCAATCCAATGCAAATCCGCTTTCCGCGGCATTCCAAAAGGTCAAAGGGACTTTAGGAAGACTAAACTACATATTAAAATTGGTTTGGGACACAAGCCGGCTTCTCTTGATCGGCATGGTCTTTATCAGTATTTTAGAAGGTGTACTGCCGCTTTTGCATGCATTTATCACCAGCAGTTTGATCAATGCCTTGGTCAATGTGTTCGGCGCGCAGACTTTGGACTCCCTGAAACCCGTCATTGGACTTTTGATCCTGCAGTTTCTGTATCTTATCATTTCCAGAACCTCTACGCAGTTCAAAGGCACGCTGACCAGGCTCGCAGGTGAAATGGTCGCAAGCCACATCAAAATACAGATTGCAAACAAGACAAAAGAGATCGATCTTGAAAACTTCGACTCCCCTGAGTTTTTTGAAAAGCTGGAAAACGCGAATCATGAAGCCTCCAGCCGTCCGATCACCATCCTGTCCGCCACGCTGAGCCTGTTCAGTCACCTGATCAGCACCGCAAGTTTTGTGCTGCTGCTCGGCGCTCTGCATCCGCTGATCCCCGTGATTCTTCTCGTTCTGGCTCTTCCCTCCGCGATTATCAATTTCAAATACAAAAGAGTCACCTATCAGTATATTAAAGACCATACGACCGATCGGCGGCGCATGCATTACTTCACAAGCACGCTGTCCAATCGGGAAAAGGTCAAGGAGGTCAAGCTCTTAGGTCTCCATGATGAATTTATTGAGCGATATAAAAAAACCTTTGCCGATTACTTCAAGGGACTTCGCCGTATCTTCATCCGCGAGGATGTTTTGCACGTTTTAGTACACACGCTTTCCACCACCTTCAACTGTGCGTTTTTCCTATTCGTTGCCTATAAGGTATGCTTTGACCGTATGCCCGTCGGTGACTACACGCTGTATACAGGTGCGCTGACCTCGGTGCTCAGCGGCGTTTCCTCCTTGGTAACCAACTCCTCGAGAATTTACGAGGGCACGCTGTTCATTGACAATATGATCGAGTTTATGCAGGTTAAATCCAGAATTATCCCTGCCGTTACCCCTGCAGAGTTTCCGCAGCACCATAAGGCACATACCATAGAGTTCCGCAACATCCGTTTCGCATATCCCGGTACGGATGTTTGTGTAATCGACAACCTGAGTCTTACGCTGGAAGGCGGTAAATCCTATGCCCTGGTTGGACTAAACGGTGCCGGTAAGACTACGCTTATCAAACTGATGACACGCTTGTACGATCCCACAGAGGGCGAGATCCTCCTTGACGGTATCAATATCAAAAACTATGCCGTAAAGGAACTCTATGCTATGTACGGCGTTGTGTTTCAGGATTTTTCAAAATACGCCGTAACGGCACGTGAGAATATTACCTTCGGTGATCTGCATAACCCCTACAACGAAGAACGGTTTACCTATGCCGCAAAGCAAAGCGGCGTTGACGCCTTCCTTGCGGATCTTCCAAGCGGATATGACACCCCTTTGATGCGCTTTTTTGAAAAGGATGCAACCGACCTTTCCGGCGGACAATGGCAGAAGGTATCGATTGCCCGCGCTTTCTATAAGGATGCCGAAATTCTGATTCTGGACGAGCCTACTGCGGCGCTCGATCCGATTGCCGAAGCAGAGATCTTCCGGCAATTTGACGAGCTTCGCGCAGGCAAGACCACGTTGTTCGTTTCCCACAGGCTTTCCAGTGCGACTGCTGCCGATGAAATTATCGTTATGCAGAGCGGAAAGATACTGGAAAAAGGCGATCATAAATCATTGATGCAAAAAGGCGGCGCATACTATAATTTATTCACGTTGCAAGCCGAAAAATATCTGGAAAACTCGTAATTTGACGCTTGACAGACAAGCTCTGCTCGCATATAATATAATGTATTATATACAGCACACCTGTATAGACAATCCCCAGCAAGGAGAACAAAATGCAAGTAAAAGTTATTAAATTCGGCGGCTCGTCTCTGGCAGATGCCGAACACTTTAAAAAGGTCGCCGAGATCATACAAGAGGATCCCGCGCGCCGCTACGTTGTGCCCTCTGCGCCCGGCAAGCGCTTTGGAGACGACACAAAAGTAACCGATATGCTGTACGGATGCTTTGAAAAGGCAGCACGCGGAGAAGACTTCAACGAGGATTTTGATAAAATCATCGACCGATATGAGTCGATTATTCAAGGACTCGGAATCTCCTTGGATATGACCAAGGAATATGACCGTATTAAGGGTGCATTTATGCATCAGCCCGGTCGTGACTACGCCGCAAGCCGCGGCGAATACTTAAACGGCATCATTCTTGCTGCTTACCTCGGCTTCGATTTTATCGACGCCGCAAGCGTGATCTTCTTCCAGGATAACGGTAACTATGATTCCGAGCGCACCAATGTTACACTTTCCGCGATCCTGCGCAACCACAAGCAGGCAGTTATCCCCGGCTTCTACGGTTCGATGCCCAACGGCACGATCAAGACCTTCTCGCGCGGCGGCTCGGACGTAACCGGTTCGATCGTTGCTCGCGCCGTAAATGCAGATATTTACGAAAACTGGACGGACGTTTCGGGCTTCTTAATGGCAGATCCACGTGTAGTGGAGAATCCCAAGGGAATCGAGACCATTACATACCGCGAACTGCGCGAGCTCTCCTATATGGGAGCCGGCGTTCTGCACGAGGAAGCGATCTTCCCCGTCCGCTTTGCAGGCATTCCGATCAACATCCGCAATACCAATCGCCCCGGGGATGCAGGCACCATGATCGTTTCGACCACGAGTGACTACTCCTCCAATGTTATCACCGGCATTGCCGGTAAAAAGGGCTTCTCGGTCATCCATATCGAAAAAGACATGATGAACGCAGAGGTCGGTTTCGGCAGAAAGGTGCTTTCGGTTCTCGAAGACTGCAAGATCCCCTTTGAGCATCTCCCCTCCGGTATCGATACAATGAGCGTCGTTGTGAACACCTCTTTCATTGACGATATACGCGACCAGGTCGTCCGTTCGATCTGTTTAAAAACCACGCGGGATGCCTTTGCGATCGAAGACGGTCTTGCACTGATTGCAATCGTAGGACGCGGCATGGCACGCTCCAAAGGTACGGCCGCCCGTGTCTTCAGCGCACTGGCAAATGCCGACATCAACATCCGCATCATTGACCAGGGCTCCAGCGAGCTAAACATCATTATCGGTGTAGATGAAGCAGACTATGAAAAATCGCTCCGTGCGATCTATGCAGAATTTGTAAAATAAAAATTCGGTCACGGGGCAACCCGTGACCGAAGTATTTTACGTGCGCTTTTATGCCATTGTTTCGGCAAGCTTTTTTCCGCCGAGCACATGGAAGTGAATGTGCCTTACCGACTGGCACGCATCCTCGCCGCAGTTGTTGACAATGCGATAGCCGTTTGTGATACCGGCAGCCTTTGCAACCTTCGGCAGTGCCTCGAACAGTCTGGCAATGACGGCGCTGTTTTCGGTATTGATCTCATCTGCACACGCCGCAATATGCGCCTTGGGAATCACAACAACATGCACGGGCGCTTGGGGATTGATATCATAGAACGCATATACATACGCATCCTCATACACCTTTTTCGAGGGGATGTCCCCGCTTACGATCTTACAAAACAAGCAATCCATATCCGATTACCATTCCTTTCGCGTATTACTATTTTGAGTGTAGCATATTTCTTTTCAAAAATCAAGAGAGAAGGAGCGCTTTGACAATGCTTCCGCATTACTCTGCATTTTCAAACGATCTGTGGCAGTACCTTGCCTTAGCAGACAAACCGATCGTGATGTACGGCATGGGAAACGGTGCCGATAAGATCATCCAAGTTTTTGACCGATACGGCATTACAGTTTCCGATTTTTTTGCCAGCGACGGATTTGTCCGCGGACAGACTTTTCACGGAAAAACGGTTCTTTCCTTTTCTGCGATTCGGGAAAAATATACGGAATTCATCATTATTGTCTCTTTTGGTTCTTCCCTGCCCGATGTTTTAAAGAACATCTATACCCTGGCAGAAAACTACGAGCTCTACGCCCCGGACGTTCCCGTCAGCGGCGAAACGCTTTTTACGCTTGATTTTTATAAAGAGCATTACGCCGAGTTTGCCAAGGTCTACGAGCTGCTTAGCGATGAAGTCTCAAGGAAGATCTATGCAAATATC
>CAYQBT010000106.1:0-1016 GCA_964415775.1 uncultured Lachnospiraceae bacterium | reverse complement strand
AAATATCATTCGCTATAAGATCACCGGCGACATTTCGTATCTGCGTAACGCAACCAGCCCTCGTGACTGCGAAAAAGAACTTCTCAATTTTGATCGCTACACGACCTTTATCGATGCAGGCGCTTATAACGGCGACACGGCAAGAAAGTTTATTGCCGATTGCAAAAATGCAAAAGTGGTATACGCGATCGAGCCGGACAGAAAGAATTTCAAAAAGCTCTCCACCTATGCCGAGAGTGAGACCTCGGCAAAAATCATTCCGTTAAACTTCGGCACTTGGAATGAAAAATCCACCGCCGAATTTGCGGTGGGCGGCAACCGAAATTCGGCGATCGGTACGCAAAACTTAAAAAAGACCGAGACGGTAGAACTAAACACCATCGACAGTCTCGGTGTAAAAAAAGCGGACTATATCAAATATGATGTCGAAGGTGCAGAAAAAGAAGCCTTGCTCGGCTCCAAGGATACGATCCTTGCATCTTCCCCTGATATTTTGCTCTCCCTCTACCACCGCAGCGAGGACTTGTATGCACTTCCCTTACTGCTGCACAACCTGTTTCCAAACTATCAAATGTACCTGCGCCGTTTCGAACATGTACCCGCGTGGGATATAAATTTATATGCAATCGAAAGGAAGTAACTATGGTTTATAGACTGTATCTTGAGACGGCACCGTCCGAAAACGGCATCGGCTGGGCATTTATGTTTTACAACCATCAGGATTTTTGTGTTTATAAAGGCTGCGGCAAAAGTATGGGACTGAGCGAGGAACAAGTGATCCTTGAACAATCCGCAAACGCGCTTACATACTTTGAAAAATCCATGCGCCGCCGCTACTATGATGAGCATTTTTCCACAAGAATTGACGAGGACTATGTGACGCTGTATACCGATATGCCCGAGATTGCGGACACCGCCGCAAAATGCAAAGACGCGGGCGCTATCGCGTTTCTCGGCAAAGATAAGCATTTGTGGGAAGCGCTTATTCCATTCTTCACGCAGAGAACCATGTCTTT
>CAYQBT010000105.1:0-5670 GCA_964415775.1 uncultured Lachnospiraceae bacterium | reverse complement strand
CATGATTCATTGTTTCTTCCTCCTTCTTTTTGGTTTTGCAATGGGAAGCATTTATTTACATAGAATTCATTTCATCCTCCAATGCAATATCTGTCAGCATAAAGTATATCTCTTTCCATTTCCCTTTTGTTTACCTGTCCGTTTTTTGTTGCTTTTTGTCCGCTAGTATAAATAAAAGCAAAAACCCGCTTTGCTTTGCAACAGATATATGCAACAGGGATAACGAAAAACAGTATTGACAAACTAAAAAGCGCATGATAAAATATCAATTGATATATAACGATTGCAATATAGGAGGTAGGTATGCCGCCAAAGGTAAAGATCACAAAAGAGGATATAGTAAAAACAGCCGTCGAGCTTGTACGGACAAGCGGAGAAAAAGCGTTGAACGCACGGGCGATCGCCGCATGCTTGCAATGCTCTACCCAACCCGTATTTTCCAATTTCGCAACGATGGACGCATTACAGAAATCGGTGATACTTGCCGCATACGATCGCTATCTTGGTTTTCTGAAAAGCGAGGTCGAAAGCGGAAGATATCCGCCGTATAAAGCTTTCGGAATGGCATACATACGGTTCGCCAAGGAGGAAAAGGAGCTGTTTAAGCTATTATTCATGCGCGACAGAACCGGCGAGGACATGTCGCCGACACTCGATTTTGAGGAGTCGGTGCAAATGATCATGCAAGCAAGCGGTGTGACAGTCGAAAAGGCAAGGCGCATGCACTTGGAGATATGGGCATGTGTCCACGGCATCGGCACGATGCTCGCCACCTCGTTTTTACCGCTTGAATGGGAACTGATCAGCGATATGCTGACCGACGTTTATCAAGGAATACGGGCAAGACACGTGCCGGAGGAAAATTAAAATGCATGCAATCAAGATTGAAGGTCTTACGAAACGCTACCGTGGTGTTCTCGCCGTTGACAGACTGACGCTTAGCATTGCAGAGGGAGAATTGTTTTCTCTGCTCGGCGTAAACGGTGCCGGAAAAACCACGACGATCAAAATGCTTTCCTGCCTTACAGAGCCAACAGGCGGGGACGCGTATTTGCTTGGAAAAAGCATCCGCAAAGATACCGCCGAGGTAAAGTCAAGTATTGCGGTATCGCCACAGGAGACCGCCGTTGCCCCCGGACTGAGCGTTCGTGAAAATCTGGAGCTCATCTGCGGCGTTCACGGCTTTACGAAAGACAAAAGGAACACCAAGATCAAAGAGCTTACAGCGCTCCTCGGACTGGAAAGCGTGATAAGCAGAAAAGCGGGGAAACTGTCGGGCGGTTGGCAAAGGCGGCTCAGCATAGCCATGGCGCTGATCAGCGAACCGAAGATCCTCTTTTTGGACGAGCCGACGCTCGGACTCGACGTGATTGCGCGAAGTGACCTTTGGGATCTTATCCGTTCCTTAAAGGGCAAGGTCACGATGATTCTGACGACACACTATATGGAAGAAGCCGAGGCGCTCTCCGACCGTATTGCAATTATGAAAGATGGCGGGCTTCTCCTATGTGATACCGCAAAAAAGATAAAAGAAGCAGCGGGCACGGAGAGCTTTGAAGAAGCCTTTGTCCGTATCGTTAAGGGGGTGCAATCATGAGAATGCTCACATTTGCAAGCAGAAATGCAAAAGAGATCCTGCGCGATCCTCTGACGGTGGCTTTCGGTTTGGGCTTTCCGCTTGTTCTGATCTTACTGCTGAGTGCAATTCAGGCAAACGTACCCGTACCGCTGTTTGCGATCGAACATCTTACGCCCGGAATCACCGTATTCGGTCTTTCCTTTATGACACTCTTTTCCGCAACGCTGATTGCCAAGGACAGAGGCAGTTCCCTGCTGCAACGGTTATATACAACGCCTCTGACACCGCTTGATTTCATACTTGGCTATGCCCTGCCGATCCTTCCGTTCGCCGTGGCACAAAGCATCGTATGCTATACCGTTGCGCTTTTTCTCGGTCTTGATAGTACGGTCACTATTCTTTTTGCCGTTCTTTTCATTATACCGATCTCCGTCCTTTACATCGCTCTCGGCTTACTGTTCGGCAGTATTCTAAGCGACAAACAGGTCGGCGGCATCTGCGGAGCCTTGCTTACGAACCTCTCTGCCTGGCTGTCGGGTATCTGGTTTGATCTCGAACTTGTAGGCGGTGTATTTCAAAAGGTAGCGTATGCGCTTCCCTTTCTGCACGCGGTAGAAATGGAACGTGCCATACTGGCAGGTAATTTTGCGGATATATTCCCGCATCTGTGGTGGGTACTCGGGTACGCGCTCGCTACCCTCGCCATAGCAGTACTGCTGTTCCTACGGCAAATGAAAAAGCAGTAGGAACAGGTACTGAAAAGGAGCCCTCGTTCAGAAATGAAACGAGGGCTTTGTATATTCCGTTTTGCAGTTACTTTACGGTAATGGTTTGTCCCACGCCGGGAATAGAACTGTAGTAATACGTACCGCCGACGTTTTTATAGGTCTGCACCGCATAAACATAGGTCGTTCCTGCCGTGCCGGTCGTATCCGTGTAGGTCAGCCCGGTCGTCTTGCCGAGCGTTGTCCACGAAGATGTACCGTTCACCTTGCGCCAGATCTTATAGCCGTCGATGTTCTCCACCGTACCCCAGGTAAAGGTAACACTGCCGCCGGACGTGGTGATCGAAGAGATCACAGCCGCCTCGGGACGCGCCGTAAAACTGCCGATGAGTGAATCCAATGAGCAAACAACAACGTCGTCGGTATACGCATATACGCTGTAGTAATAGGTCGTTCCCACGGTGATGTTTTCGTCGAGATAACTCGTCGCGGACGTGCGTGCCAAAACGGTATACGTGTTTCCGCCATCCTCACTGCGAGAATATACATATCCGTCACAAGCAACCGATGAGGTGACGGTAACCATAATGCCGCCGCCGTAATCGTAATCCACAGTACCCACCAAAGCCGCGGGGGTCTGCCGTGTAATCGTCCGTCCCACATTCGGGATCGAGCTGTAGTGATTGGTTCCGCTTACGGTCTTATACGTCTGTACCGCATAAACATAGGTCGTTCCCTCTACAGCCGTTGTATCCGTATAGGTCAGCGCATTTGTCAAGCCGAAATTCGTCCAGGAGGACGTGCCGGAAACCTTGCGCCAGATCTTGTAGCCGGTGATATTCGCCACAGCATCCCAAGTGAAGTGTACGCCGTCATTTGTATTGCGGATCATCGTGATCACAGCCGCCTCGGGACGCGCCGTAAACTCGCCTGCGAGTGTACTTGCCGAGCGAACCGAGATGTCGCCGGCATACGCATATACGCGATAGTGATAGGTAGAACCTACGGTCACAGTATTATCTACAAAGCTCGTATCTGCAGTTTCTGCAAGGATCGCATAGCTTTTTCCGCCGTTATCGCTGCGGCAGTATACATAGTGCGTACAGGTAACGGGGGTAGTAATGGTGATCTTGATGCCACCGCTGTAGTCATACTCCACAGTGCCGGAGGGCGCAGTGGGCGTTGTATAGATCGCCTGTCCGCCGGAGGAAGCGCTGAAGTGGAACACACCGTTCTCGTCCTCATAGAATGCGCGGATAAGATAGCAATATCTCGAACCGCTTGCCAGTTCCAAATCCGTGTAGGATACAGCATTCGGATCATAGATCGCCTTCAGTGCCGTATACGCAGTCTCGCCGGGAGCCTTGCGCCAGATCTTATAGCCGTGCACATCCGCGATGGTTTCCCATGTCAATGTGATCGAGGTCGCTGTCTGCGTGCCTGTAAATACCGGCTTTACGGACGCGAGCGGCAGTGCGGGCGTAGTCGCAGAAACGACCGCCGAGCCTGCGCTGATCTCCTCCTCGCGGTAGCTGTACACACGGTAGTAGTAGGTTCTACCCGCAGAAACCGTAGAATCGGTATAGGTCGTGCCAGTAACCGATGCAAGGTAGGTAAAGGTCGTGCCGTCCGTACTGCGGAAAATGGAATATCCGTCAGCATTTGCGGCGCTCATCTGCAGGGTGATCGCTTCTCCGCCAGTTGCTGTAACAGTCGGGACAAAAAGATCGCCGCCCGTGAGTGCGAAGGTAATATCGGTCGAGGATATGGTGGGGACTCCGGTATCCTCAATACCGAGATGCACAACGCCGTAGGAAGTGCCGTTCCACTCGGTGTAATCAATATAATACGGCTCGATAAATGCTCTGCGCGATGTCCATTTTTCTCCGTCAATGTACGGATACGCATGATAGCAGAAGAAGCCGTTGCCTTCTTTATCGGTAATAAAGGAAGCGTGTCCCGCACCGCGTACATTCGGTGCCTCCACAGCCGTGAAGCGAGGATTGGTCTCGGTGAAGTTACCGGTTTCGGTATCCGAAAGTTTTACCCAAGAAGCCGCCTGCAGCGGATTGCCGCCTGTCCAGGTCAACTGTCCGAGCGCGTAATCCGACCAGTATCCGCTGCCGGAATAAATGAGGTAAACCTCACCGTGGATGCCGTATACCGCCGTTGCGCCTTCAACAACCTGCGGATGGGTATTGCTGGAGCCTGCTTTCTCCCAATCCTGCGTAGGACGGGTGATCGCCACGGGAGAACTGGACATCGTCCAAGGGTTAGACATTTTCGCAATCATGATCTCCTGATAGAAATTGCCGTATCCCTCGCCTCTGCCTACTTCGGCAACCCAGAGGGTGTAAATGCCTTTATGCGCGCCCTCGGGAATCCGTACGGCGCTCATGCCGCATCCCCAATCGCTGTAAATATTTCCGTTTTTATCAAGAATAGGTTGCGAACGGTTTGCCTCACCCGTAATCGGATGACCGTAGGGACCTTTTGGATTGCCCGTGATGGATTTCAAAAGCACCATCTGGATCTCCGAAGAGTCTCCCGTGTTGTTACGGTTTGCAAGGAACATATACCAGCCGGAATATCCGGGATAATCTTCCTCGCTGAAGTAATGGATCTCGGGCGACCAGGTTCCGCTGAGCGTTGCACCCGCCCCGAAGATCTCGGTTACGGTTGAGTCATACGCAGAGTCATATACAATATTATCTGCAACCTTAAGATTTGTCGTATCATTAAAACCGGATATGGTATCCGACTGCAGCACGGCAATTTTGGAAGTACCGGTCATGGTGAGATAATAATGCTCTCCATCGGTAAACAGCCACGGGTCTGCCACACCGGCTCGTACTCTTGTTCCGGTCAAAGTTTCCGCCGAAATCAGCAGAGTCAAAGCACACATAATACACGCTACAACAAGTATCATCCTGAATTTTTTCATAGCATCCTCCCTTTCTTCCTGAAACCAAATTTGCTATGCAGCCAATATTTGAGCGGATTGCACAAAAAATAATAAATTAAAATCTAATTTTTGGTGCATTTTGCCTCCCGCTCGCCTACAGTATATAGGAATGATAATTATTCGTCAATACTTTTTGTATTTTATGGAATTTTTTACAAAACAAGTGTAAAAAAATACACAAAAAAGATTTAACTGTAAAATAATGTATATAAATTGCTGTTGCGAAAAAGTCCGGCTTATGTTATACTTTTTGTGTATGTGTCAAAATTTGTAGTAAGGAAATATCGACTATGAACAAGAATAAGATCAAGAAGTTCGACTTTGCGAAAAAGCCGCACGATCCCTATCCTTGGCTGCTATGGCTGGCGAAGACCATCGTGGCATGGCCGTATATGAAGCGG
>CAYQBT010000104.1:0-5890 GCA_964415775.1 uncultured Lachnospiraceae bacterium | reverse complement strand
AGCGGTAAGGATGGAAAGGCGAGGTAAGAGCTCACCGGCACGACAGGCGACTGTGTGCAAATGTAAACCCTATCCGAAGCAACACCGTATGGGAAGTGTTTGCCCGACATATCTTCCCGGGTGGCAGTGGGAGTTTCTCCCCAAGCCGTTTGGTAACAAACGGCGAAGATAGATGATCGCTGGCGCGCAAGCGCAGACAGAACTCGGCTTATAGCTCGTGTTGCAGACCGACGGTTTTTCCGTCGGTCTTTTTTTGTTTTTTTGGTAATTCGTATTGCTTTTAGCAATTAAAAATAATATAATATACTATGTATAATTATGATTTTACGAGAGAGGCGATAGTTTGCATACCGATTTTAACGGTAAAAAATGTACTGTCATCGGACTGGGTATTTCCAATCTTCCGCTGATCGACTTTTTGCTTGCGCACGGAGCAACCGTTTCGGGGCGCGATCAAAAGGATATAGATAAAGACGATCGGAGGATCGCAGACTTTCTTCGGCGTGGCGTAGAGTTCCGGTGCGGTGCCAACTATTTAAAGGATATCGACGGAGACTTTGTGTTCCGTTCCCCCGGCATCCGCCCCGATGTCCCCGAGATTGCGACAGCCGTAAAGCGCGGCGCGGTGCTCACCTCGGAGATGGAACTGTTTTTTGAACTCTGCCCTGCAAAGATCTTTGCGGTGACCGGTTCAGACGGCAAGACTACCACGACCACCCTCACCTATAAGCTGCTCGAAGCCGAAGCAAACCGCACAGGCAGCGGCAGACGCGTGTATGTCGGTGGCAACATTGGCGCACCGTTGCTCCCGCTGGTTGAAAAAATGACCGACCGTGACTATGCGGTGGTGGAGCTCTCCAGCTTTCAGCTTATGACCATGCGGCAATCTGCGTTTGCGGCAGCAATGACCAACATTACCCCGAACCATCTCAACTGGCACACCGACATGGAGGAATACACCCTCGCTAAATACAATGTCTACCGCCATGGTGCAAGACGGGTGGTACTGAATGCCGACAATGCTCTGACGGCATCTGTTATCGGTACGACCGGCGCAGAGGAGATCGTATTCTCGCTGACAAAATCCGAAAAGGAGTTTGTCGGCAATGCGAAAATCTGCGAAACGGACGGTTATATCACGGTAAACGGCGAAAAAATGTTGCAGGTTTCGGACATTAAGATCCCCGGTCGGTTCAATGTGGCAAACTACATGTGCGCGATCGGTATGACGCTCGGCTATATATCAGCAGAGACGATCACCGAGCTTGCCAAAACCTTTGGCGGTGTAGAGCACCGCAACGAGTTTGTACGCGAGGTCGGCGGCGTAAAGTACTATAACTCCTCGATCGACTCCTCCCCCTCCCGCACGATCGCGGCACTCTCCTCCTACCCGAAAAAGCCGACCCTCATCTGCGGCGGCAGAGACAAACACGTGCCGTTTGACGCGTTGGCACGCGAAATTCTCAGCCGCGCAAAGGCGCTTGTTCTGACAGGAGAAGCGCGAGAGCAGATCCTTGCGGCAATGCAGAATGCAGGCTGCGGCGACTTTCCGATCGTGATCGAGCCCGAATTTGACAAAGCGATCATGGCGGCAAAAGCGCTTGCTACCGCAGGCGACATCGTACTGCTTTCCCCTGCCTGCACCTCGTTTGATGCATTCAAGAATTTTGAGGAGCGCGGCAGAAGATTCAAAGCAATTGTAAATCAGTTTTAGGATGGAAATACAAATGAACGAACATCTCTCGCTTCTGACCAAGGAAGCGGAAACAGAACTTGAAAGTATATATGCAGATCTGGATGCGGTATCCTTCAAAAATACCGAAAAGATCCTGAAAGCATTCCGCGAGCACCGCGTGAGCGAAGCGATCTTTGCCCCCACCAGCGGCTATGGCTACGACGATCGCGGCAGAGACACGCTTGACAAGATCTACGCGGATATCATGGGCGCAGAGGCGGCATTTGTGCGCCACAGCATCGCCAGCGGCACGCACGCACTTGCGATCGGACTGTACGCCCTGCTCCGCCCCGGCGACATTCTCTACTCGGTGGCTGATAAGCCGTATGACACGCTGGACGAGGTCATCGGCAACATCGGCGAAGAAGGCAGAGGCTCCTTAAAAGACTTCGGCGTTTCCTATATGCAATCGGATTTCAAGGACGGCAAGCTGAACCTCGAAGAGATCCGCGAAACACTGCTTGCACATAAGAATATCAAGGTCGTATTCATTCAGCGCTCCAAAGGGTATTTGAACCGCCCCACACTGACGATCGACGAGATCGGCGAGGTGGCAACGCTTGTACATGCAGTTTCGGACGCGTATGTCGTTGTGGACAACTGCTACGGTGAGTTTGTCGAGACAAGAGAACCGACTGAGGTCGGCGCAGACATGATCATCGGATCGCTGATCAAGAATCCCGGCGGCGGCATGGCAGAATCGGGCGGCTACATCGCCGGTACGAAAAAGGCGGTCGAGCTGGCAGGCTATCGCTTCACTGCCGTAGGTGTCGGACTCGAGATCGGTGCAAGCCTTGGGCAGACTAAGAGCATGTACCGCGGTCTGTTCTACGCACCGCACACCGTAGCACAGGCGATGAAGACCGCGCACTTTGCCGCATACATTTTTGAAAAGCTCGGTTTTGACTGCTCCCCGCGGTATTCCGAGCGTCGAAGCGACATCATCCAGATGATCCGCTTTGGCGATCCGGACAAGCTGATCGCCTTTTGCCAAGGCATTCAGGCGGGCTCGCCGGTGGATGCATTCGTCACCCCCGAGCCGTGGGACATGCCCGGCTACACCGATCCCGTCATCATGGCGGCCGGTGCCTTTGTGGGCGGCTCCTCCATCGAGCTTTCAGCTGACGGCCCCATTCGTCCTCCGTACACTGCATATCTGCAGGGCGGCTTAACCTATGAAAGCGGCAAGATCGGTATTCTCTCCGCTGCAGAAAAATTGCTGCAACTGTAAACAACAGAAAGGAATTGTTAAAAATGAAAAAGTTACTTGCGCTTTGCCTGTGCCTGCTCACAGTTTGTTTTTCGACGGCTGCCTGCTCGAAAGCGGGCGATATAAATGTTCCGATGGGCTTTCAGCTTGCATCCGATCCCGAGATCGTAGACTATCTGCTGTTCGTTCCCGAAAAATGGACGGTGGATATGCGCACCGGCACGACCAGCGCATATTACTCCACCTATGATCCCACCAATATCACCGCTTCCCTGATGCCGCTTGAGAGCGCAGAGGGCGGGATCGACGCATATTTTGAAAGCTACAGCAAGCAGTTTACTGATGTGTTCGGCGAGCCTGAGAACCTTGAGACCGCAAACCTGCTGCTCGACGGCAAGGAAGCAAAGCAATATGTGTACTCGACCACCTTCGGCGATACCGAATACAAGTTCTGGCAGGTCATCTGCATCCACAGCCAACGCGTATATACTATTACCCTCTCCTCCACAGCCGCAAACTATGATATGCACATCACAGATATGCAGGCGGTACTGGAGCATTTTGCATTTGTAGAATGAAAAGCGAGATCTATTTAGACAACAGCGCGACAACTGCGCTCTGTGAAGAGGCAAAGGCCGCCATGACCGCCGTGATGAACGACGCATACGGCAACCCCTCCTCCCTCCACTCGGTGGGACTTGCCGCAGAAAAGATCGTAAGCGATGCGCGCACCGAAGTGCTGCGTGCGCTCGGTATACGCGGCGATGCAAGGCAACTCATCTTCTGCGGCAGCGGTAGCGAGGCAAACAACCTTGCGCTGATCGGCGCCTACAAAGCGAAAAAACGCCGTGCAGGCGCGCGCGTCATCATCACCGCAGGCGAGCACTCCTCGATTGAAGCCTCAGCCGTGTATTTAGAATCGATCGGCGCGGATGTAGTCCGTCTTTCTACCAAAGACGGCAGGATCGACATGGACGAGTTGCGCGCAGTGCTCACTCCCGATACGGTATTACTTTCCACCATGCTTGTCAACAATGAAACGGGGGCACTCTATCCTGTGGGCGAGATGTGCAGAGTCGCAAAAGCCATCTGCCCCGATATTCTCTGTCACTGTGATGCCGTACAGGGCTATACCAAAGTAAAATTCACGCCCAAAAGCCTCGGTGCAGACCTCGTCACCGTCAGCGCACATAAGATCCACGGTCCGAAAGGCGTTGCCGCGCTGTACGTTTCGCCCGAGGTACTGAAGCGCCGTGCACTTGTCCCCGTGATTCACGGTGGACAGCAAGAAAACGGGCTTCGTGCGGGCACCGAAAACACGGTCGGCATTGCCGGCTTTGGTGCGGCGGCGAAAGCATCCATGCTGCAACAAAACGAAGATCTTATGCAGATCGAAAGCGTTGCAAAGCATCTTTTACAACGTCTTGCAGAGGATCCAAGACTTAGCGAGATCCGCGTCAACCGTCCGACATCGGCAGTCTGGCACATTATCAACATCACTCTGCCAAGCATCAAGAGCGAAACGATGCTGCACTTCCTGTCCGGAAAGGGCATCTTCGTTTCCAGCGGCTCGGCATGCTCCTCGCACGCAAAATCGGTCAGCCGTGCGCTGTCCGCTTTCGGCATTTCGGATAAAGATGCCGACTGCTCTTTGCGGATCAGCCTTTCCCGATACAACACCGCATCGGATGCGGATGCACTCTGCGATGCACTCGCAGAGGGGCTTACTTCTCTGATAAGGATTCGGTAATTATGAAATTTACGACAAAGCTTCTCCTCGGACTGAACAAATGCTTCAAGGCACCGGTGCATCCGTTGAATTTACAAAATGACGGCGTGATGTCCTATGCTATGTGGCAATATACAAAGGGGGCAGAGACGATCAAATTCTATCTCGACTTTTGCACCGAGGAGGATATGTTCGGGGATAAAACCATCGTTGACATCGGTTGCGGTGCGGGCGGCAAGTCGCTGTACTATGCCTCGCGCGGTGCAAAAGAAGTCATCGGCGTGGAGATCCTTGAAAAATACCGCGCAGAGGCAGAAAGTCTCGCGGCAGAGCTTTCGCTTGCGGATAAGTTCCGCTTCGTCTGCGCCGATGCCGCCGACCTGCCCTTTGCGGACGGAAGCATTGACACGATCATCATGAACGATGCCATGGAGCATGTGGCAGATCCCGAGGCGGTCATAGACGAGTGTCTGCGAGTACTCAGCCCCGGCGGCAGACTGTTTGTAAACTTTCCGCCGATCAACCATCCCTTCGGTGCGCATCTGAGTGACCTGATCTATATCCCGTGGGTGCATCTGTTTTTCCCGGAGGCAACCTTGGTCGAGGGCTACAAAGAGCTCGCAAAAGGTGTACCGGACGGCGAGGATCGCCTGTCCTTCCGTATTTCCAAGCGGGAAGACGGCAGCGAATATTTTTCCTACATCAATCACATGTCGATCAAACGCTTCAACCGCATTCTGAGAGAAAAAGGGATCACACCTACGTACCTGCGCCATATCCCTTTGCGCGGATTTTTGAAACCGCTTGCAAAGCTCCCGTTGCTTCGGGAGATGTTCGTCAAAATGGTGGTTTGCGTATTTGAAAAGTAAGAAAAGAGGTATATAACTTCATGTCAATTCTGGATATGTTTGCAAGAACCGATACACAATCTTTAAATGTCATTATTGTTGGTTGTAGCAATGTCGGCAAGATCATTGCGGATCTGCTCAGCCGCGAGGGACACCATATTACCGTAATTGATAAGGATGCCGCTACCGTAAAAACGGTCAGCAATACCTATGATGTGCTGGGCGTTGTCGGCAACGGCTCCAGCTATAGAGTACTCATGGAAGCGGGCATTGAAAGTGCCAACCTACTGATCGCCGTTACCGACAGCGACGAGCTCAACCTGCTCTGCTGTACGGTTGCAAAGAAGGTCGGCAAATGTGCGGCGATC
>CAYQBT010000103.1:0-5944 GCA_964415775.1 uncultured Lachnospiraceae bacterium | reverse complement strand
GTTATGGAGAAGCTCGGCGCACGCAAGGGCGCGCTTGTCACAATGGAGCCTCGCGGCGCGCGTACGCGCCTTGAGTACCTCGTACCTTCCAGATGCCTGTTCGGTTATCGCAGCGAGTTCCTCACCGATACTCATGGCGAGGGAATCCTCAACACCATTTTTGACTCCTATCAGCCGTACAAGGGCGAAGTCACCACGCGGTTTACCGGTTCGCTCGTTGCAAGCGAAGCGGGCGAGGCTACCTCATACGGCCTCTTCAACTCGCAGGATCGCGGACAGATGTTCATTGGTGTGCAGACTCCCGTTTACGAGGGAATGATCGTCGGTTCCAACCCGAAGATGGGCGACATCGCGGTCAACGTCTGCAAGAAAAAGCATCTTACTGCTATCCGTTCCTCGGGTGCAGATGAAGCGCTCCGCCTCGTTCCGCATAAGGTGTTCAGCCTGGAGGAAGCGATCGAGTATATCGCAGACGATGAACTCATTGAGGTTACACCCAAGTCTATCCGTCTCCGCAAGCGCATCCTTAACACCGAGCTTCGCCTTAAGGAAGAAGCAAGACTCAAGAAAATGCAATAAAATCAAAAAGCCGCCAACAGGCGGCTTTTTTCATAGTATCATCATCACAGCTTCCACTGCAAGTACGGCAAGGCAGGCACCGCAGGCAACGGTGATAAGGCTTTTTCCTTTATACGCGAGCAGAAGCGCCGCGACAAGTCCTGCAATACCGGAAATAATACTGCCGGTTGCGTGTAAGATCGCCGGGAAGGTCATTGCACTTAGTACCGCGTAGGGCGTGTAATACAAAAACGAGTTGACAAATCGGTTCGTGATCTTCTTATGAAACAGCGTAAACGGGATGACGCGCACAAGGTATGTAACCACCGTCATCACAAGCAGATAGGGTAAATATTCTTTAAACGGCATCGCTCTCTGCCTCCTCTCTCGGGAAGAGTATAGCACCGAGCGCCGCGGCAATACAGGTGCAGAGGATCACGGCAAATCCGCCGGAGATGTTCAGAAGCGGTACATAATACACAAGCGTACTGCAGGCAACTGCGATTCCCGCTACGGCAAGTATGTGTCTGTCTGCCTTGGCATCGGGTACGACGATTGCAATGAACATGCCGTACAGCGCAACACCGAGTGCGCTCTGCAGGAGCGCGGGCATCACCCCGCCGAGCAATGCACCGCAGAGCGTGCCGCCCGACCAGCCGAGAATCGGCAGGATCGCAAGTCCTGCAAAATACGAGCGGCCGACGACTTTCTGTCCGGATGCCACCGCAAAGATCTCGTCCGTGATGGCAAAGCCGAGGGTAAGACGGTAGGGGGAAGTAAACCTTTTGTCCAGCTTTTGCGAGAGAGAGATCGCCATCAGCGCATACCGCGCATTGATAAGTAGCTGGGAGAGTGCGAGCTCAAGTAGCGTACCGCCTGCGATGATAATATCCAGCCCTGCTTTTTGACCTGCGGAGGTGAGATTGAACAGAGAGATCATCACGGCTTCCAGCAAAGTAAGTCCGCCTTGCGCCGCCGTGACGCCGAACGCAAACGACACCGAAAAATATCCGAGACAGATCGGTATGCCGTCGCGCAGTCCTTTTTGAAAATTCATGTGTTTGCCTTCTTTCTTTTTACAAGAAACTATTATACGCCAAAAACTTCCGGACTGCAACCTTTTTCTTGGTAATTTCATAGATATTGACATTTATACCGTTCCGTGGTATACTTATTGTTAATACGTTGCTCGGGAGGATCACATCAATGGGAAGATTGCTTGGTTCACATGCGGACGATGACGAACTCGACCGTCCGGATTTAAATAAATGTCCCGATTGCGGCTGTTATTTTGCACAGATGGAGTGCCCGTTCTGCGGGAAGATTTGCCCGGAGGAGTTCCGTGCGGGCAACCGCAAGGCAGTTAAGAAAAAGAAACGGAAGACTACCGGCTCCGGCAGATCCTATTTTGTGGAATGGTATCATAGCTGGTGGGCGATCGGTCTCGCGTTGCTTTTCGCTCCGATCCTCGGTATTGTTTTGCTGGTCACCAGCCCGCACAAAAAGTCCCTCAAAATCGGCATTGCCGTTGCAGCGGTCGTTTACGGCATCCTGTCCACCTTTGGACTTGGGAACATTATTACGAACGTCACCGGTATTTTGGATAAGCCCGTAGATACCTCGCTTAGCCGAGAGGAATATATTGCCGCCTGCGAGACGGTCACTCCGGAAGAGTATTATCGCTCTGCAGAGGGATATACCGATCGGTTTGTGTCGGTTACGCTGACGGTTTCGGAGAAAATCACGGACAGCGAGGGTGTCTATAGCGGCGGTAAGTATAACACCTACTATATTTGCCGTGATGCAGAAGGCAGATTTGAAATCATGGTACGAGATTGCGTACAGGAAAACGGTAAGAAATTTATTTCCGGCGATGTGATCACCGTGTACGGTGAGGGGGCGGGAGAAAACACGATATACGATGATTCCTACTATGCGTATACTGCCCCTTGCATCCATGCCGCGTATATGGAACTGCAATAGAACAGTGCCAATTCGATTGCGTGTTCCTGCTCAAAGCAACTGCATTTGATAAATAAGAATGTGTGAGGAAGATGCGTTGAAAAACAAAATGATTTTTATAACTATTTCTTTGCTTGTAGGATTCGCAATATCCTTACCTGTTTTCATTGTGACCCAAAACGCTATTGTCGAAACCGTTACAATTACTATCGGTGTTACTCTTTATCATTTTGTAATGAGACTTGCGGTTGGCTCTATTGTAAATTCTATTATGAAAAATAAAGCCAATTATGAAAGTGTATGGTTTCGCGAAAAAAACTTTGAAAACAAGCTATATAAGCTGATACGTGTACGGGAGTGGAAAAAACATCTTCCGACATATAGTCCGAATACATTTGATACAAGTCAAAAAAATGTTAAAGAAATTGTTGGCGGGACCTGCCAAGCGGAGATAGTTCACGAGGCCATTATGGCGCTTAGCCTGTTACCAATAACCTTAATACCATTTTTTGGCGGGGCATCTGCCCTGATTATAACATCTGTTTTGGCAATGCTGTTTGATTCTTTATTCGTGATACTTCAACGCTACAATAGACCGAAGCTTGTCAGGGTAATGGAGCGGTTTCAAAAAATAGGAAAATAGCGAACAAGGAGTATAGTAATCAGATAGTAGCAATTTTTGATTAGAATTCCAATTTATTGCACAGTAATTTTTGGGGTAATCTATGAACATAAAAGCAATTTGGTGATAGAAAAAACAAGGCTTTGCCACGGCAAAGCCTTGTTTTTATGAACTCATTTGCTTGCGCAAAAACTCGATCAACTTTTTTTCTTCCCGGGAGATCTTGACTTGCGAGAGTCCGAGTAGCTCTGCGGTGGACTGTTGCGACAGGTCGCGGTAATAGCGTAGCAGCACGATTTTTTGCCAGAGGTCGGGCAGTTTGCTGAGCGCCTCGGTAAGGGAAAGGCGCTCCAGCATTTTTTCATTCTCGTCCTGCGAGAAGAGCGTGCTTTCGAGCGTGAAGGCATCCTCCTCGCCCGAGAGCGGCTCGGAGAGGGATACCGCCGGTGAGACTGCGCAGAGTGCCGCAGCTGCTTCTTCCGTAGTACAGCCACAGCTTTTGGCGATCTCTTCAATGCGCGGCGAGGCGCCGTTCTCGGCGATATAGGTTTCTCTGGCACGCATGAGCATTGCACCCAGCCGCTTCTGCGGTCGGCAGATCTTGATGAGTCCGTCATCCCGCAAAAAGCGGCGGATCTCTCCGAAGATCAGCGGCACGGCATAAGTTGAAAAGACCACACCGCGCTCGAGGTCAAAGCTTCGGATCGCTTTGAGCATACCGATATTGCCGATCTGCACAAGATCCTCAAAGTCCACGCCCCGTCCGCCGAATTTTACGGCGATGCTTTGCACCAGACCTGCATTGACTCGCATGAGCTCCGCGGTGGCACGCTCGTCTCCCGCCTGTGAACGGCGGATAAGTTCGCTGTTTTCGGTGAATTTTGCATTGGTTCCTGTTTCCATGCGTTACAGCTCCAGGGGGGAGAGCGTTTTTACGAGCGTGACCTTTGTGTATTTGCCTACTACGGATCGTAAAGTCATTTTATCCATAAAGCTTTCCATGACGGCAAATCCCATACCACTGCGCTCTCCGGTATTGTCGGTAGTGTAGAGAGGCGTTTTGACAAGCTCGGTGTCTGCAATGCCGCATCCCTTGTCCTTGATCTCAATGCGTACCGTCCGTGTGTCAAAAATGCGAACCGATATGTAAATATCGCCCGTCGTTTCGCGGTAGGCATGTACGATGCAGTTGGTGACCGCCTCCGATACTGCACATTTTATATCGGCAAGCTCCTCAATGGTGGGATTAAGCTGCGCGCAGAATGCGCTTACAATGGCGCGCGCCGCACTCTCGTTTACCGAGAGTGCAGGCAGCGTAAGTTGCAGTTTGTTGATACATTTATTTTTCATACGTGTCACTCTCCTTGTTGTTCCTGTATTCGATGGTCACGACCTTGCCAAGTCCCGCAAGTTCGATGATGCGCGCTACACGGGCGGTGGGATTGATTAGCTTGAACTGTGCGTGAAAGCGGTCGGCGGTTGCCTTCCGCCCCATGATCACACCAAGTCCGGAGCTGTCCATAAAATCTACCGAGGAAAGATCCAGTTCCACGGTCTTCGGGCGTGCGGCGATGATCGCATCGTCCAGATCCTCGCGCAGAGTGCCGGCACCGTGATGATCGATCTCGCCCACAATGGCGGCGTGCAGTGTGTCTCCTTTCGTTTGGAAAATGACGCGGGCATTTTTGCGTATCATTTGTTTTTTCGTCCTTTCTACTATGTGTTTTGTAAAAATTGTAGCACCGGGTGTCGTCGAAAATTGTAAATGCAAAGGAGGATGTGAAAATTTATTGAAAAACTGTTTCACCTGTGATAAAATATAACCAAAATCATGAAAGGGATGCTTACATGAAGAAAAAACTTTCGGCTGTACTGATCTGCCTCTCTATATTGACTTCTCTTGGCGCTTGCGGCAGGAGCGATCCACCGGTCACCACCGAACTTCCGACCGACACTACCGAGGCGACCCTGGCACCCATCACGGTCAAAATGGAGCCTCCCGCGACCGATCCGCCCGTGACTGCACCTCCCGTTTCCGGCGAAACGCGCATTCGCGTTGTCGCTGCTGGGGACAATATCGCGCACGACTCGGTGATCGAGACCGCGCGCACCGATGCTGCAGGCAATTCTGAATACGATTTTTCAAAGATTTACGCAGGTATCGTGGATCTCATCGCAAGCGCGGACATTGCTTTTGTCAATCAGGAAGCGCCGGTCGGCGGCAAGGAGCTTGGCATTGCCGGATACCCCAATTTCAACGCGCCGCGTGAGATGGTTGAGGCGCTGATCGAGGTCGGCTTTGACGTTTTCAATATCGCAAACAATCACATGCTCGACAGAGGCGAGACGGGATATGTGAATACCGTAGAGTACTTTAACAGCCTGCCCGTTACCATGATCGGCGGTTATACGAAGAGCAACTACGACAAGATCCGTATCGTGGAGAAGCAGGGGGTAAAGATCGCATTTTTGTCGTACACCACCCTCATCAATAACGGGCATAAAAACGATCTTTCTGCTGACAGCGAATATGTCATTCCGTATGCAGACACGGAGACGATCACCAGACAGGTCGGTCTTGCAAAAGCGCAGGCGGATGTTGTGATCGTTTCCATGCACTGGGGAAAAGAAAATGCATTCGGCGCGGTGGCAGAGCAGGAGAAATATGCAAAGCTGTGTGCCGATCTCGGTGTGGATGTAGTGCTCGGGCACCATTCCCATGTTGTCGGCAAGGTGGAATATGTCACAGGTGAAAGCGGAAATAAAACGCTTGTTGCCTACTCGCTCGGCAATCTCTGCTCC
>CAYQBT010000102.1:0-6010 GCA_964415775.1 uncultured Lachnospiraceae bacterium | reverse complement strand
CGCGTGCGCATAAACTGCTTTTAAACATGAGCAACAATCCCCTTGCGATCGATACGCTTGGCATTATCATTACCTCCTTGTTCGGGGTGCTTTGGCTGTTCTTCTACACCGAGATCGGCCTGACGCTGAAATCCACAGGCGACAACCCCGATATGAGCCGCGCGCAGGGTGTAAACGTCAACCGCAACAAGGTGCTTGGCCTTGCGATCTCCAACGGCATCGTAGCAATGGCAGGTGCCCTGCTTGCGCAGTACAAGGGCTCGGCGAATGTCAACGACGGGCGCGGCGCGATCGTCATCGGGCTTGCGGCGATCTTTATCGGACTTTCGGTTTCGCTCAAGATCAAGCCGAATTTTGTCGTCAGTCTGATCGGCGTGATCGGCGGCGGCATCGTATACTACATCATTTACAACTTTGTCATTCTGCTTGGCCTCAAAACCGACTATCTCAAGATGCTTTCGGCAATTATCGTTGCGCTGTTTCTCGCCGTACCGTACCTGAAGGGGCAGTATTTTGACAAGAAAAAGGTTATCCCGCTCGAAGAAAGTGCAGGAGGTGAAGAAAATGCTTAAAATTACCAACCTGCATAAGACTTTCAATCCCGGCACCGTCAATGCCAAAAAGGCGTTGAACGGCTTAAATCTGACGATTGCGGACGGCGATTTCGTCACCGTGATCGGCGGTAACGGTGCGGGAAAATCCACCCTGCTTAATGCGATCTCCGGTGTATGGAAGCCCGACTACGGCACGATTGAAATTGACGGAACGGATGTCACCGGTCTCCCCGAACATAAAAGAGCCGCTTTCCTCGGCAGAGTTTTTCAGGATCCGATGAAGGGCACGGCTCCGGACATGGAAATTGCTGAAAACCTTGCTATTGCCGCAAGACGCGGTACAAAACGCAAGCTGATCTGGGGCGTGCGCAAAGCCGAGCGCGAGCAGTACAAGGAACTGCTTGCAACGCTTGACCTCGGGCTTGAAACCAGACTTTCCGCCAAGGTGGGACTGCTTTCCGGCGGTCAGCGGCAAGCCATCACGCTCCTCATGGCAACCCTTCGCCGTCCGAAGCTGCTGCTGCTCGACGAGCACACGGCGGCGCTCGATCCCAAAACGGCGGCAAAGGTGCTGGAGATCACGGACAAGCTTGTGACCGAGAACCATCTCACCACGCTGATGATCACGCACAACATGCGCGACGCGATTGAGCACGGCAACCGCCTGATCATGATGTATGACGGCAAGGTCGTTGTAGATATTTCCGGCGAGGAGAAGAAAAAACTCACGGTGGAAGACCTGCTCGGTCTTTTCACCAAGGCAAGCGGCGCTCACTTTGCAAACGACAGAGCAATTTTATCGTAACTCTCCCCCGATGGCAATACCATCGGGGTGTTTTTTGTCAAAATTCAAAAAAGGCTTGATTTTTTGGAAATGTATGGTATACTGTACAGGCATGCGCTGTTTCGCGGCAAATAAAAGTATGGAGTTTATCAGCCATGCTTGAAAAAATCATTTATTTTGTTTATGATCTGCTATGGGGCGACCTCGTGGTCATTCCGCTGCCCGGCGGGAATTCGCTCGGTCTTTCCCTGCTTGTCATTCTTCTTTTAGCGATGGGTATCTATTTCACCATCCGCACAAAATTGTTCCCCATTCGACTTCTGCCCGAGATGCTTCGCGTAGTCTGCGAAAAAGAGGAAAAGCAAACACGTGCACTCTCCGGTTGGCAGGCGCTGATCGTTTCTACGGCTACACGCGTTGGTATGGGCAACCTTGCCGGTGTTGTTGCGGCGATCTCCGCAGGCGGTGCAGGCGCCGTCTTCTGGATGTGGGTAACCGCGCTGATCGGTTCCTCCTCTTCCTTTGTTGAATCGGTGCTTGCACAGAAATACAAGATCGAAGATCCGATCTACGGCGGCTATAAGGGCGGTCCCGCTTACTATATCCATGCATTTGCAGAGAAGCTCCGTAAAAAGAAGCTGAACCGCTCGGTTCTGGCGATCCTGTTTGCGATCTCGGGACTGATCTGCTGGTGCGGTATCAGCCAGGTTGTCGGCAACTCGGTCACCGAAGCATTTGAAAATGCATTCTCGATCAAACCGCTCTATACCATCATCGCACTGGTGCTGATCTCTGCCGTTATCGTTCTTCGCAAGAGCGCAACGGTCAAAGTGCTGGATATCATTGTGCCGATCATGGCAGGCTGCTACTTCCTCATCACCATTTTCATCCTTGTCAAGAACTTTGCACTGCTCCCCGGCGTGTTCGGCAAAATCTTCTCGGAAGCCTTTGGTCTCCGTCAGGTCGTTGCCGGCGGCTTTGGTGCGGTCGTCATGAACGGTGTCAAGCGCGGTCTGTTCTCCAACGAAGCAGGCTCCGGCTCCGCCCCCTGTGCGGCGGCTACCGCCGAGACGGATGACCCCGCAAAGATCGGTCTCACGCAAGCACTCGGCGTTTTTATTGACACCATTATCATTTGCAGCTGCACCGCACTGATCATGCTGCTCGTTCCCGAGTCAGTGACCGGCACGCTTGAGGGCATGACGCTTCTGCAGGCGGCAATGACCTACCACCTCGGTACGTTCGGCAACATTTTCATTGCCATCACGCTGTGGCTGTTTGCATTTTCCACCTTCATCGGTGTTCTGTTCTACGCTCGCTCCAACATTTCCTACATCTTTGGCGACAAGCCTTGGGCGCAGATGGCTTATAAGATCCTTTCGCTGGTCATGCTGTTCATCGGCGGTCTCGCTGCCTATAAGGTCGTTTGGACGATCGGTGACATCGGCATTGCGCTGATGACCATCTTTAACGCGATCGCCCTCTTCCCGATGGCGGTGAAGCCATGCAGATGCTGAAGAGTTACGAACAGAAGCGCAAGGCTGAAAAACTGCAAAAGAAAGCAAATACGTAAAAATCGTATACAAAAGCCGCCGTTCGGCGGCTTTTCCCGTTGTTTTCTCTTGCGGTTTTTGCAGCATAATGGTATACTGAAGTTTAGAAAAAGAAAGGAGCTTCCGGCTTGAAATACATCAAACAATTCGCCATCATTTCGTTCATCTCGCTGATTGGTGAAGCGTTGGGGCATATCATTCCCCTACCGGTTCCCGCAAGCATCTACGGCGTGGTGATCCTGTTTTTATGCTTAGAGTTTAAGATCATTCCGCTTGCGGCAGTCAAAGAAACGGGGTTGTTCCTCGTTAGCATCATGCAGATCCTGTTCATCCCCGCGACGGTCGGGCTGATCGACACTTGGTCGGTCTTTGCGCCAAACTGGATCGCCTACACGGTCATCATTGTTCTTTCCACCTTTATGGTCATGCTGATTTCAGGCAAAGTGACGCAGGGCATCCTTCGTCTCAACAAGCGAAAGGAGGACAAAAACCGTGCATGAATTTTTAGAAAACTCCATGTTTTTCGGCGTGTTCCTGACGCTCCTTGCCTATTGCATCGGTCTGTTCGTGCAGAAAAAACTAAAGCACATGCTGTTTAATCCTCTGCTGATTGCCATCGTCCTTGTGATCGTGGTACTGCTTGTTCTGGATATCGACTATGACAAATACAATGCGAGCGCAAAGTATGTAAGCTATCTGCTCACCCCTGCGACCGTTTGCCTTGCGATTCCGCTGTACGAACAGTTTGAACTGCTGAAAAAGAATTACAAAGCGGTGCTTTGCGGCATCGCAAGCGGTATCCTGACCTGTCTTGTCAGCGTGTTTGTACTGGCTCTCTGTTTTCGTCTTGACCACGCCACCTATGTTACCCTGCTGCCGAAGTCGATCACCACGGCGATCGGCATGGGCATTTCGGAGGAACTCGGCGGCTATGTGTCCATCACGATCGCGGCGATCATTTTAAGCGGTATTCTCGGCAACATCTTTGCCGCGTCTTTCTGCAAGCTCTTTAGAATCACCGAGCCGATTGCGGTCGGCGTTGCCATTGGCACCTCCTCGCATGCGATCGGCGCCTCCAAGGCGCTGGAGATCGGCGCGATCGAGGGTGCGATGAGCAGTTTGTCGATCGTCGTTGCAGGACTGCTCACCGTAGTCGGCGCACCGATATTTGCAAATCTTATTGGATAAAGAAAAGATCCTGCTTTTGCAGGATCGCAAACTGAAGACAAAGCAAGTGTAAAAACATTCACTTGTAAAATTGTACAAATATAGCCTTCTCCAGCGGGAGAAGGTGGCACGCGGAGCGTGACGGATGAGGTGTTTTTCCTTAAATTACTACTCATCCACCGCTAACGCGGTCCCCCTTCCCTCACAAGGGAAGGCTTTTTTGTGTAACTTTTTCTCTTTAGTTTTTAATATGGACTTTGTCTGCAACCTGAGATCCTGCTTTCGCAGGATCTTTTTTGATGTATTGATTCGCATTGAATAGTCCTCAAGCACTTCGTGGTCAATCGACGCTTGCGCCCTCTATCTTCACTATAGGCAAACAAGGCAAGAGGATATTTACTTCTGATATACCGTTATGGTCAAGCCATATTCGCCCATGATCTCCTCTCCAAGTTCTACAACTATTTCTTTATCAGGAAACAGCTCTACTACTCGGCGCTGCCAAAAATAGCGTAACGTTTCAGCAAATGCATCTATCAGTTTTTCATCAGAAAAGCTTTCGTCATGAGAATTCACAAAAAAGTCCGCAATACTCCAACTGTTGACCATCTGCTCAATGCTTTTTCTGTCACTACCAAACCGCTTCTCAAGTGATCCCACTTTTTCTGCAATACTTGTCTCGCGCCCACCATAGCGATTCATAAAATCTTCCACAAAAATATAGTCCTTGTATTCTATAAACCGAGGGGCAAAGGTATGTGCAACCGACAAAATACCATCTAAAGAAGGGCAATTCAACTCCATGTACGCCATGAAGTCAAAATTCTTATTCCACTCTTCGCGAGAGGAAAACTCCTCTAACAACTCTTCCTTAACTACGCTGTTATGGACAATATACTTATTCTCCATAAATGCCTCCATTTTTTAAAAAGGCACTGCCTCGGCAGTGCCTTTTTCAGTTTATCTTACAGACCGCGCTTTACATACGTGGTGTGCAGGATCTCATGTGCCTTGTGGCTATTGGGCTCGCCGAAGAACTCATCGTAGAGCTTCTTAACCGCGCTGTTCTCATGAGACTTGCGCAGATCCATGTTCTTATCTGCCGTGTAGAGAACTGCTGCTCTCTTTGCACGAAGGTCAACGTTGTTGCGGACCTTTGCAGGCTGATAAGGCTGACCGCCGCCGTTTACACAGCCGCCGGGACAAGCCATGATCTCGATGAAGTCTACCTTCTCCTCGCCGTTCTGAACAGCGGTGAGCAGCTTCTTCGCGTTTGCAGTGCCGCTTGCAACTGCAACGTTCAGCTCGATGTCTCCGAGCTTATAGGTAGCGCGCTTGATACCCTCGGTACCGCGGACATCCTCGAACTCAAGCTTCTCAAGCTTCTTGCCCTCGATAACCTCTGCTGCCGTACGGAGAGCTGCCTCCATAACGCCGCCGGTTGCACCGAAGATCGCACCTGCGCCCGAACCGATGTCGAACGGAGTGTCGAACTTCTCGTCAGCCATTGCGCGGAAGTCGATGCCTGCAACCTGAATCATCTTTGCAAGCTCACGGGTGGTGATCGCAACGTCTACGTCCGGTACACCTGCTGCTGCCTGATTCGGTCTGCCGACCTCAAACTTCTTAGCGGTACAAGGAATAACCGATACGAAGAAGATCTTCTTGGGATCGAGACCCATCTTCTGTGCGTAGTAGGTCTTATAGGTTGCACCGAACATCTGCTGAGGAGACTTGCAGGTGGAAAGGTTCTCGGTCATCTCCGGGAAGTAGTGCTCGCAGAACTTGATCCATCCGGGCGAGCAGGAGGTGATCATGGGGAGCTTGCCGCCGTTCTTTACTCTGCCGAGGAACTCGGTAGCCTCTTCCATAATGGTGAGGTCAGCGGTAAGGTTCATATCATATACACCGTCAAAGCCGAGGCGCTTCATAGAAGCAACCATCTTGCCCTC
>CAYQBT010000101.1:0-6022 GCA_964415775.1 uncultured Lachnospiraceae bacterium | reverse complement strand
TATCGCGGTCGATGCAGATCAGTCTGCCGCCTTCGCCAAGCCGTTTCACGATTTCAAGTGAATGTCCGCCGCCGCCCGTTGTGCCGTCTACGTATATACCGTTTGGCTTGATATTTAAGTTCTCGATGCATTCAGGCAGAAGCACCGAGACGTGTGAAAACTTGATCTCTTCCATTTTCCACCTTAGAATCCGAGCGCGTTGAAGGTTTCGGAAAGTGCCTCATCGCTGAGCTCCGCCTCCAGAGCATCCCAGTTGTCCTCAGACCAGATCTCGGCATGGTTTCCGGCGCCGACCACAACGGCATTCTTTTGCAGCTCTGCGAGTTCGCACAACTTAGCAGGGATAATGACTCTTCCCTGCGCATCCGGTGTCGCATAGGTCGTTTTCGAGAACACCTTACGCGCGATACGCTTAGTATCTGCCGGAACGCCGTTGAGCAATTTGTCCGTGTAGCGGATCCATTCCTCTTCGGAGAATAAAAGAAGGCATTTTTCATTGATGCGGGAGATTGCGAAGTTCTCACCGAGAAGCTCGCGGAATTTTGCGGGAATGAACAAACGATTCTTCGCATCGAGAGAATGACGGTATTCGCCGACAAAAGTCTGCTTTGTTTCCATACCACAATCCCCCCTTTTTCCAACACTTCGATGAGTTTTTTACCCACTTCTCCCCACCTGTGAGTTTATTATAATAGAAACTTTATGAAAATGCAATAGTTTTTCTAAAAAAAACGAAATTTCTGCAATTAAAAATAAAAAAAGACGGCCTATGCCGTCTTTTTTCTGGGAATCCCCACCACTTTGCCCTTTTGGCAAGAGAAAAACGCATCTTTTATTAACAAAAAGATGCGTTTGGTTGTTATAATTCCTCCACTTTACTACCTATTAACCGATCGTACCCATTTTGTAGTACACTGCAAACGGGCCGCAGACATACACGAAGCACAAATGCCGAAGCGAAAGAACCGACGAAAACGAGAATTGCGGCAACCGCGAGCGGCACAAACGCGTGCACCTTCAGCACGGTATACACGAGGTTGTCCCAGAGATAGGAAAGCAAATACATTTCAAAGGTGCATAGCGCAACCTGCTCAACCGCTTTTTGCAGTACAGTCTTTGAAATTTGCAGATCGTACAGAGCTAAAAAAACAAGTACTGCCGTTGCGGCAACCGTAAGCGTCTGGAAGCCGTTACATAGATACCAAGCATACCCCGAGCGCAAATATGTATACAGGGCAACCAAGCCGGCAGGCAGAAGCGGGGCGGCAAGCGCCAACAGTTTTCTCGCTCCGGCAAGTCGGGGCTTGTATTCGGCAATATAGCAACCGATAAAATAAAAGGTTATCGGATACATGGATTTAAAAAAGTCCGGAAAAATGTCCAGCGCCACAGTCGATCCGCTTCCGTCATAATACGGCGAGAACCCGGCGATCGTATCCGGCGCCAAAGTAAGCAGTATAAGGGTAAGGAGCAGGATATGCTTTCCGCCGCGCGTGCGGATCCCACGGTAGATCATGTTCAAAAACGGGATCAAAAGGAACAATCCGATATACATCTCAAAATACCATGCATATCCGTTTGCCGAAAAGTTCAGGACGGTGTACACGCCTGCCTTAAAGCCGATCGACTCCCCCAGCAGTACCCGCGCTACTACGCACAGGACGCTGATCACAATGTAGGAAACCGACAAAGGAATCATGCCGCGATAGTACGCCGCGCAAAATGTTTTTCGGTTCTGCAAGTATCCCGTTAACATTAAGAACAAAGGGACGGAAGCAAGCGAAAGATGCCGTAGATACAGTGCGATTCCCCAAAGCAGCGTGCTCGGCTGATCCAGAATGCCGGAAATTGAGATTGCATGCAGCATCACCACAAAGGTAATCGCCGTCGTTCGCACCACATCGATGCCATGTACACGAGTTTTGGTCATATGCAGGCGTCCTTTCAAAGATTTATCTTCCGTACTCAGTATACAGCTTTTTCGCGGCTTTGTAAAGAGAAAAAGCACTGCATGTTGCCATGCAGTGCTTTTATAGATCAGTTAATTAGTTCTTCTTTTTCTTAAGAACAACAACTACGATTGCAGCAATAACTACAACTGCAGCGATGATACCAACGATCAGACCAACAGGAGCGCCGTCCTCTGCGGGAGCAGTGGTAGGAGCGGTAGTCTGTGCAGGAGCCTCGGTGGTCTCTACGGGAGCCTCAGTGGTCTCAACAGGAGCTACAGTAGTCTCAACAGGAGCTACAGTAGTCTCAACGGGAGCTACAGTAGTCTCAACGGGAGCCTCGGTAGTCTCTGCGGGAGCTACAGTGGTCTCGCCGGGAACAACGGTGGTCTCAACGGGTGCCACAGTGGTCTCTACGGGAGCTGCAGTGGTAACTACTACAGGAGCTGCAGTGGTAACTACAGGAGCAGGAGTAGTAACTACAGGAGCAGCGGTGGTAACCACGGGAGTAGCAGTAGTAGCTACAGGAGTGTCGAGGGTGCCAACGATCTCAGCATTGGGATGGTAGCCTGCGTTGAGCAGAACTGCCTCGGTGCCATGAACGGTAACCTTGAGGTTATCCCAGTATGCATTGTTTAGGTTTACTCTCTCGTCCAAAGCGTTACGCATACGGAATCCGAAAGAACCGTTCGGCCAATCTGCATCGGACTCAGTATCTTCCCAAATCACTTCGTCGCTGCCAACGGCAGTCAGCGTGAAGGTGAACATGCCGTCCTGATGAACGACCTTGAGATGATAGTTTCCGCCGGCATAGATGGTCTCCATGTTAGCGCCAACCTTCAGGTTGCCTGCCCAGCCGCCTTCCCAGTTAGAGTAACCTACAGCACCCTGCGTGCCGTTATTACCAATGAAGGAGAGGTAGCCGTAGAAACCGTTACCGCCGACAACGCTGTTTGCCTGCGCAAGGTCAGCGTGCGAAATGACACCTGCAGCCGTCTGGGAGTTCATAAGATCAGCCTCAACGGTGTAGTTCTTCAGCAGGTTTGCATCGTGATTGCCGGTGTAAAGAATGAAGGAGAAGTTCGAAGCAGCTTCAAATGCGGAGGTAACCTCTGCATAGTACAGACCGCCGTTCTTGATCTCCCACTTGCCGCGGTACTGTGTAAAGTCAGCGATAGTAGCGGGATCGGAGAAGTCGTTCTGATAGAATACGTACTCGGTCTTGGTAGCGTCCAACTTGGAGGACTCAACCTTTACGACCTCGGGAACGGTAACTTCGATAGCCTGGGTGTGTGCGGGAATAACAGGTGCGGTGGAAACGCCGGGCTCGAACTCTTCCAGAGTCTTGCCTGCTGCAAGCCAATCACCTACAGTACCGGTAGCGGTAATCTTCAGGTTATCGTAACCGAGCATACCGAGGTTGGTAAGGCCAGAGTTCATGATGCAACTACGGAAGCCGAAGGAACCTGCTCCCCACTCGGCATTCTCCAGAGTGTGGTTAAAGAGCTCCGCACCGGTACCGAGATCAGTAACGATGTATGTAATGCTCTCGCCATCAACGATACACTTCAGATGGATGTTGGTGCCGGGAGCCATAATGTTGCCGGAAACCTTGAGGTTGCCTGCCCAGCCGCCGGTACCGTTACCACGGCCGATCGCCGCCTTCTCACCGGTGAAGGATACGAAGAACAGGTAGCCGTAGAAGGAGTTGGTGGTCAGCGTGCCGTTGGTAGCCAGCTCGTTGTTGACCGAAGCGGTGTTGGAACGAACGATCGGACCAGCCTGCGTCTGGATGTTCATCATGTCAACTTCCAGAATATAGTCGGTCAGCTTGTCAATACCCGCATCCTTGGTGTAAAGGATGAAGCACTGCTGATCCATCGGAACATCGCCGATGTCCGTCAGCATAAGCTGTCCGTCAACAATACCCCATACGCCACGGTACTGGGTGAAGTCTGCGAGAGTATCGGGATTCGAGAAATCGTTCTCATAATACACATACTCTGCTGCGTTTGCAGTCATAACCATGCCGAATACCAACAGAATGGTTGCAACCGCAATTGCCATAAGTTTTCTCATTTGTACATACCTCCATGTATTTGTATATGATACAAATTAACTATACAACATTTTGCAGATAAAGTAAATACTTTCGGTGAATTTTTTGTTTAAAATTTTATCTTTTTTTATACGCAGAATTCCAGGTTTATTCAAAATAGCCAAAAAAGCTTGTCGTTTTTTGTACAGAAAAGCACTGTACGCTTACGCACAGTGCTTTTCTGTATCAGTTAATTAGTTCTTCTTTTTCTTAAGAACAACAACTACAACCAGAGCCACAACTACAACTGCAGCGATGATACCAACGATCAGACCAACAGGAGCGCCGTCCTCTGCGGGAGCAGTGGTAGGAGCGGTAGTCTGTGCAGGAGCCTCGGTGGTCTCTACGGGAGCCTCAGTGGTCTCAACAGGAGCTACAGTAGTCTCAACAGGAGCTACAGTAGTCTCAACGGGAGCTACAGTAGTCTCAACGGGAGCCTCGGTAGTCTCTGCGGGAGCTACAGTGGTCTCGCCGGGAACAACGGTGGTCTCAACGGGTGCCACAGTGGTCTCTACGGGAGCTGCAGTGGTAACTACTACAGGAGCTGCAGTGGTAACTACAGGAGCAGGAGTAGTAACTACAGGAGCAGCGGTGGTAACCACGGGAGTAGCAGTAGTAGCTACAGGAGTGTCGAGGGTGCCAACGATCTCTGCGTTGGGATGATAGCCTGCATTCAGGAGAACCGCCTCTGTACCGTGAACGGTAACCTTGAGGTTATCAATACCGGTGGTATCCAGACATACAAGGTTATCCAGTGCTACACGCATACGAACGCCAAACGAGCCTGCCGGCCAGTCTGCGTCGATCTGCGTATCCTCCCAGATCACCTCATCACTACCGACAGCAGAAATGGTATAGTGGAACGTGCCGTCCAGATGCTGCACCTTGAGGTGGTAGTTCGCGCCGGGATTCAGAACCGCCTCGCCAACCTTCAGGTTGCCGCCCCAGGAGCCGTCCCAAGCGGTATAGCCGGTTGCACCAAGCGTACCGTTGTTGCCGATAAACGAGCAGTAACCGTAAAAAGTATTGCCGTTCGTGCTGTCTGCCTGCGCAAGATCACAGTGCGAAAGCACGCCGACAGAGGTCTGCGAATTGAGAACGTCAAACTCTACCGTGTAGTTTTGCAGCAGGTTTGCGTCGTGATTGCCGGAATAGAGAATGAACGAGAAGTTGCTCGTTGCCTCAAAGCCGGTGGTAACCGCGGTATAATACAGCGCGCCGTCCTTGATCGCCCAGTCGCCGCGATACTGCGTAAAGTCAGCGATGGTTGCGGGATCCGAAAAATCATTCTGATAGAATACATACTCGGTCTTGGTAGCATCCAGCTTGGAAGACTCTACCTGTACGACTTCGGGAACGGTAACCTCGATCGCCTCGGTGATCTTGGGGATCAGAAGATCGGAGCTGACACCGGGCTTATAATCCTTGAGTGCCTTACCGGAAGCCAGCCAATCGCCAACCTCGCCGGTTGCAACGACCTTGAGGTTGTCAAAGCCGAGGAGACCGAGGTTGGTCATACCCGCCTGCATGATCGCCGCACGGAGACCGAACGAACCCATTGCCCACTCGCCGTTTTCAACGCTATAGGTATAGAGTTCTGCACCGGTAGCCAGATCAGAAAGTACGTATGTAATGTTCTTGCCTGCCGCGGTAACCTTCATGTGCAGATCGGAACCGGGAATATTAACATCCGCACTGACATTCATGTTGCCTGCCCAGCCGCCCAGACCGTCGGCACGGCCGAACGCACCCTTGGTACCGGAATTGCTGAGAAATGCAAGATAGCCGTAGAAGCTATTGCTACTGTCGCCGCTTGCCTTGGTGGTATCGCAACGGAACAGAATACCCGCGCTCGACTGCGTGTTCAGCAGATCCACTTCAACGATATAATCGGTGAGGTTCATAATGCCCTCATCCTTGGTGTAAAGCAGATAGCAGAACTGATCCATGCCAAGGTCGCCGATGCCGGTGAGCA
>CAYQBT010000100.1:0-6051 GCA_964415775.1 uncultured Lachnospiraceae bacterium | reverse complement strand
CCACCAGCGTCTTACCTTCACCGGTCTTCATCTCGGCGATGCGGCCCTGATGCAGAATGATACCGCCGAGCAGCTGCACGTAAAAGGGACGCTTGCCGAGCACGCGCCAGTCTGCCTCGCGCACCAGCGCAAATGCATCGGGGAGAATATCGTCCAGCGTCTCGCCGCTTCCCAGTCTTTGCTTCAACAGCGCAGTCTGCGCACGAAGCTCCTCATCGCGCATTGCCTCATATTTTTCAGAAAGCGCCACGATCTTGTCCGCGGTCTCTTTCAGTTTCTTGATCTGCCGGTCGCTGTAGGTGCCGAAAATCTTTGCAATAAGTCCCATAGCGTATATAGTGTCCTTTCGGTTTTGTATTCTAATATGTTATTGTACCATAGTTTTACGCATTTTTGAATACCTGAGCCGAAATTTCACAAATAAATCATATTTCGGCTTGCGGAAAGGGGCTGTTTGCAGTATAATGATGCTGTGAATACAGAATTTTAGGAGCGCATCGTGAAAAACATCAACATTGTGCTACTGGAGCCGGAGATCCCGCAGAATACCGGCAATATCGCACGCACCTGCGCCGCAACCGGTGCGGCGTTGCACCTGATCCGTCCGCTGGGGTTCACCATTGACGACCGCAAGCTGAAACGTGCAGGTCTTGACTACTGGGACAAGCTGGACATCACCTACTATGATGATCTTGCAGACTTCTATGCGAAAAATCCGGATGCCGCCGTTTATTATTACAGCACCAAGGCGCCGCGCGCCTACACCGAGATCGCCTACCCCTCCCCGGTGTATCTGATGTTCGGCAAGGAGACAAAGGGACTGCCGGAGGAACTGCTCGAAGCCAACCTCGATCACACCGTGCGCATCCCGATGCGCGGTTTCTTACGCAGCCTGAACCTCTCAAACTCCGTCGCCGTCGGCGTGTATGAAGTCCTGCGGCAGCAGAACTTCGACGGGCTGTGCGAAAGCGGAAAATACGGAGAGCAAGTATGAGTATACGCGGAGCCGTCGGGCATTTCAAAACGATCACAAAGCACCGCCACGCGGTCATTCGCCATTGCCGCCGCGCGGGAATCCTTTGGCAGGGACTTTTTCACGATCTCTCTAAGTACGCGCCGGCAGAATTTTTAGCCGGTGCACGCTACTATGTCGGCACGCGCAGTCCGAACGAGCTGGAGCGCGAGGCTTACGGCTATTCCGCGGCATGGCTGCATCACAAGGGGCGCAACAAACACCACTTTGAATACTGGGTGGATTACAGCCCCGTAACGCGCAAGGTCGGTCCGGTCAAAATGCCGCTGCGCTTCGTCATCGAAATGGTCTGCGACCGCATCGCGGCAAGCAAGATCTATCAGGGCAAAAACTATACTGACCGCCATCCCTTAGAGTACTTTTTGCGCGGAAAAGCCAACCGCATGATCCATGCAGAAACATCGGCACTCACCGAAAAACTGCTCACTCTGCTTGCCGAGCACGGCGAAGAGGTCACCTTTGCCTGTATGCGCGAGCTGCTGAAAGAAAACAAAGAATACTAACGGAGGACGAAAGAATGTTTACCCTCAAACAGAATACCGAATTTGACATCATCGGACTCGGCGAGGTCATGCTGCGCCTGTCCGCTCCCGATAAAGAAAAGATCTCGCAGAGCGAGACCTTTGAAAAGGGTGCCGCAGGCACCGAGCTGAACGTTGCTTCGGGTGCGGCAATGCTGGGTGCGCGCTCTGCCATCATCACCAAGATCCCCGAAAGCAAAATGGGACATTTCATCCGCAACAAGATCCGCTACGGCGACGTGAGTGATGACTATATCGTCTACGACCACTCTCCCGAAAAGCGCCTCGGCATCTACTATTATGAGAGCGGCGCCTATCCGCGCAAATCTGCCGTGATCTACGACCGCGCGCACGCCTCGGCAACCACGCTGACGCTTGACGAGATCCCCGAGGAGATCTATGAAAAGGCAAAGATCTTCCATATCAGCAGCATCACGCTTGCCATCGGCAAGGAGCTGCGCGCAACCGCGATCGAGGTCATCAAGCGCTTCAAGGCGGCAGGTGCGCTGATCTCGTTTGATGTCAACTACCGCGCGGCGCTCTGGAGCGAAGAGGAGGCAAAGGAAGTGGTCGAGGCGGTCTTCCCCTTGGTCGATCTGCTCTTTGTCTCGGAGGAGACCTCCCGCAGAATGTTGCAGCGCACGGGTACGCTGGAGGAGATCATGCGCGGCTATGCCGATACATACGGTTGCAGACTGGTCGCCACTACCCGCCGCGAAGTCGTCAGCCCCATGCGCCACAACTTCGGCTCCAAGATCTACCTCGACGGTGAATTCTATGAGGAAGCACCGTATACGGGCATCGAGGTCATTGACCGTATCGGCAGCGGTGACGCATATATTGCAGGTGTGTTGTTCGGTCTTGTACGCTACGGCGACATCCGCCGTGCACTCGAGATCGGCAATGCCCTCTCAGCGATCAAGAACACCATTATCGGCGACCTGCCTGCCAGCAGTCTCTCCGAGGTGGAGGGCGTTATCCGCTCGCACAAATCCACCGGCAAGCAGGACGAAATGGTACGATAAAAGAGTAAAAACCTGCGCTTCAAACGAAGCGCAGGTTTTCTTTATATCTCATACACGCGGTTTGGGCGGCGAGGAGCTGCGGCTTTGGGTTCGCCCGCGGCGTAGCCGAGGATGAGATGTCCGATGCCCTCGTAGTCCCCCTCGATGCCGAGCGAGCGCAGGATCTCTTTGCCCTCTTCACTCGCAAACTCTTCTTTTGCGCGGTGGATCCAGCAGGAGCCAAGCCCAAGCTCGTGCGCGGCAAGCATCATGTTGCCGAGCATCAGGCTGCCGTCGTACACATGGGTGGGGTACTGCTTGTCGCCAAGCACCACCAGTACGACCGGTGCACCGTAAAAGGGATCGCCCTCGGTTCCCATGATCGCCGCATTCATTTTAGAGAGGCGGTTGCGCATCGCCGGATCGGTCACGGCAAGCACGATTCCCGCCTGCCAGTTTCTGCCGCTTGCGGCATAGAGTCCCGCCTCGATCACGCGGTCGATCAGCTCTTTCGGCACCATATCCGGCTTGTACGCCTTGACGCTCCGGCGCGAAAGCATGTTTTCAAAAGTTGTCATACGCACTCTCCTTATATCACGCGATAGCCTTGTGCTTCTACGGTTGCTTTGAGGATGTCATCGCTGACATCGGCATGCAGCTTCAGCACGGCGGTTCCGCTTTCGTGGCTGACGATCGCCTCGTCCACCTCGGGCAGAGCCTCCAGGCACTTCTTCACGTTCGCCTCGCAATGCGGGCACATCATACCCTTGATATGCATGGTTTTTTCCATTGTTTTTTTCTCCTTTTCTATCGTCGGTTTGCTTGTATTTGCCCTAAAGAAATTCAGCCGCAGTGCGTTGGTTACCACGCAGAAGCTGGACAGGCTCATTGCCGCCGCGCCGAACATGGGATCCAGCTCCCAGCCAAGGATCGGAACCCACAGTCCCGCCGCAAGCGGTATGCCGATCGCATTATAAAAGAATGCCCAGAAAAGATTTTCGCGGATGTTGCGGAGCGTCTTGCGACTGAGGCGAATGGCATTAGCCGCATCCGTAAGACGGCTGTGCATCAGCACGACATCCGCCGCATCCACGGCAATATCCGCGCCTGCGCCGATCGCAATACCGATGTCCGCCGCGGTTAATGCCGGAGCATCGTTGATGCCGTCGCCGACCATGGCGACCTTGCCGCTTGCGGCAAGGCGCTTTACGGTGTTTGCCTTTTCACTCGGCAGAACGCCCGCGATCACTGTATCCACGCCGACTTTCTCCGCGATAGCGCGCGCCGTGCGCTCGTTGTCGCCCGTCAGCATCACCGTTTGGATGCCAAGCTTTTTCAGCTCGGCGATCGCCGCGGCACTGTCCTCTTTAACCGTGTCCGCGACCGCGATCATACCGATGTAAACGCCGTTTTTACAGAAGCAAAGCGGCGTTTTTCCCGCCTCCGAAAGCCGCGCGGCTTTCGTCTTTGCATCGTTTGGCAGATCGGTGACCGTCTCGGTATAGGCAAGACTGCCGCCTGTAAGCGTAGCGCCGGCAAGCGTAGCGGTCAGTCCCTTGCCGGCAACCGCCATGAAGTTTTCGGTCTCGCCGATAGCGATACCGTCCGCCTCGGCTTTTGCAAGGATCGCCCTTGCGAGCGGATGCTCGCTCTTGCTTTCGAGCGCCGCCGCAAGCGTGAGCAGTTCCCCCTCGGTGATGCCATCGGCGGGTAGCATGTCGGTCACGCTCGGCTCGCCGCGCGTGATCGTGCCGGTCTTATCGAGGAGAACAGTCTTTACCTTGCCGGTCTCTTCAAGCGAAGTCGCTGTTTTAAAAAGGATGCCATGCTTTGCGCCCACTCCGCTTGCCACCATGATCGCAACAGGTGTAGCAAGTCCGAGCGCGCAGGGACAACTGATGACCAGTACCGAAATGGCACGCGCAAGCGCATAGCCGACCGTCTGCCCCGCAAGCATCCACGCGGCAAAGGTCACCGCCGCGATGCCCATGACCACGGGCACAAATACGCCCGAAACCCTGTCGGCAAGCTTTGCCACCGGTGCCTTGGTCGCCGCCGCGTCACTCACCATTTTGATGATGCCCGAAAAGGTGGTGTCCTCGCCGACATGCGTTGCCCTGCACTGCATATATCCAAAGCGGTTGGAGGTGGCGGCAAACACACGGTCGCCGACCGCCTTATCCACGGGCAGGCTCTCGCCGGTGAGCGCGGATTCATCCACCGCACCGCCGCCGCTCGTCACAACGCCGTCCACGGGAATACTCTCGCCGGGGCGGACAACAAAAATGTCCCCAATCTGTACCTCGCCGATCGGCAGAGTGACTTCCTTGCCATCCCGCAAAAGGGTTGCGGTCTTTGGTGCAAGACGCATGAGTCCCTTAAGCGCATCGGTGGTCTTGCCCTTGGCGCGCGCCTCCAGCATTTTGCCCACCGTGATCAGCGTTAAAATCATTGCCGCCGATTCAAAATAGAGTCCGTGCAGAGCGTGCATTGCCGCATCGGGTGCCTGTTTGGTCATAAGAAACAGCACGCAGGTGCTGTAGCCGAATGCCGCAGCCGAACCGAGCGCAACCAGCGTATCCATGTTGGGCGCACCGTGTAAGAGCCCTCGCACGCCGTTTGTAAAGAACTTCCGGTTGATCACCATAACGATGATCGCAAGGAGCATCTGCGCCATGCCGATCGCCAGAGGATTATGCACAAAGAAAGACGGAAGCGGAAAGCCCCACATCGTATGTCCCATCGAAATATACATGAGCACCGCTAAGAATCCGACCGAAGTCACAAGACGGCGCAGAAGCTTTGGTGTTTCGGTATCCTTCAGCGCGTCCTCGTGGGTGTCCTGCTTTGCCTGTGCACCTTTTTTGGAGGCGCCGTAGCCTGCCGCCGTAACCGCGGCAATGATCTCCTCCTCGGTTGCCGTTCCTGCAACCGTCATAGAATTTGTCAGCAGGTTGACCGAGCACTCGGTCACATTCGGCAGTGCTCCGACCGCTTTTTCCACACGGGCGCTGCACGCCGCGCAGCTCATGCCCGTTACGTTGTATTGTTCCATTTTCTACCTCATCAACCTTCTCAGCGTGTCTGTCAGCTCGTCGATCGTCTCATCCTTGCCCGCGCGGATATCATTGGCCACGCAGGTCTTGATATGCTCGGTCAGAAGTGCGCGGTTAAAGGCGTTCAGCGCGGCGCTGACCGCCGACACCTGCGTGAGAATATCGGTGCAGTACGCATCGTTTTCCACCATGGTGCGGATCCCGCGGATCTGCCCCTCGATACGGCTGAGCCGATTGACAAGGCCTTTATATTCCTTTTCCGTGCGCTTTTTCGTCTTGGCACAACAGCAGTTTTGCTCCATGGGTCGTCTCCCTCACAGTATTTTTCATGCATATTATATACCCCCACGGGGTATTTGTCAAGTATAGTATCTTGACAATACGGTGAAAAATAGCGTATGATAAAACAAAGTTATTTTAGAATGGGAAATGATGGG
>CAYQBT010000099.1:0-6103 GCA_964415775.1 uncultured Lachnospiraceae bacterium | reverse complement strand
GGAGGATGACACCATGGTATCACTGGGTAACAGTTGGGACGAGCTGTTAAAGGACGAATTTGCAAAGGAATACTACCAGCGCATCCGTGCGTTTTTGAAAGCCGAATACGCAAATCCCGCCTTTCCCGTCTACCCCGATATGCACGATATCTTCGACGCGCTGAAGATCACCGACTACCACGCGGTCAAGGCGGTCATCCTCGGGCAGGATCCCTACCACGGGCCGCATCAGGCGCACGGACTCTGCTTTTCGGTACAAAAGGGCGTACAGCCGCCTCCGTCGCTGATCAACATCTTCAAGGAATATCACGCCGATCTGGGCTATCCGATCCCCGAGACGGGTGATCTGACACCTTGGGCAAAAAACGGTGTACTGCTGCTCAACACGGTGCTGACCGTGCGCGGCGGCGCGGCGGCAAGTCACCGCGGCATGGGCTGGGAGCAGTTCACCGACCGCATCATTACGCTGCTGAACATGCGCGAAGAGCCGATCGTCTTTCTCCTTTGGGGCGGCTTTGCCAAGAGCAAGGCGTCGCTGATCACAAATCCGAAGCACCATATCCTCACCGCGGCACACCCCTCTCCCCTCTCGGCATATAACGGCTTCTTCGGTTGCCGCCACTTCTCAAAAGCCAATGCCCTGCTGCCCGACCCCATTGATTGGAAGTTAGAATAAAAATAGATGCGGGGAAACCTTTTGTGTACAAAAGGTTTCCCCGCGCCCTTTCCAAAAAACTTTATAAAAAGTAAACTTAGGTAGCCATATTTTTTTGAAAATTTTACGGAGGTGCGGAACCGCTTTTACAAAAGGGGTTCCGCATCTCTCTCTAAAACACGACCTGCACGAGCAGCATATAGCAAGCGGTGCCGCCGATGATCGAAAGCAGCGTATTGCGTCGCCAAAGATGCAACAGCACCACAAGTGCCGCCGAGACAAGCTCGGGGATGCCGTGGGGTACGCTCGTAAAGGAGATACCGCGCAGGCAGTACACCACCAGCATACCCATCACCGCAAACGGGAGAACCTTGCCGAGATAGGTTACAAAAGCAGGCGTTTTGCCTCCACGGAAGATCCAGAACGGCAGAAAACGAAGCAGCGCCGTGACCGCAGCGATCACCGCGATCAGCAGTGCAGAATGCAGATCAGCCATGGTGCACCTCCCGACGAGCGAGTTTTGCCACAGAGAGTGCCGCCGTGATGAGCAGCATGGCGGGAATCAGGAATCCGTCTGCCCCAAAAACAAGCAAGCAGACGACCGATGCCAGCACACCTACGATTGCGGGCAAATGATCTCTCGTGCTCTTCCACTGCTCGACAAACACGGTCACAAACAGCGCAGTCAGCGCAAAGTCGATGCCCTCGGTCGAAAAGGGGAGCACCTCCCCGACAAGCGAGCCGAGCACACTGCCCGTCACCCACCAGATCTGGTTAAAAAGCGACACGAGAAAGCAGTAGCGGTGGGACTCCTCGGTACTGCAGACCAGCGAATAGGTCTCATCGGTCAGCGCAAAGATCAGGTACGGCTTCTTTTTACCTGCATCCTTGTAGCGATCCACCATGGAGATACCGTAAAACAGGTGCCGCGCGTTCACGAGCAGCGTAGTCAGTGCCGCCGACAATAGCGAAGCACCGCCGGCGAGGAGATCGACCGCGAGATACTGCATGGAGCCCGCATAGACAAAGACGCTCATGGCAAGCGACCACCAGATGCCGTATCCCTTAGCCTGCATGAGGATGCCGAATCCCATGCCCAGCACAATATAGCCCGAAAAGACCGGAATCGTAGCCTTCAGGGCTCTTTTAATGTCTTGTTTCATACTACCTCTGTCCATTTTTTATGCGTCACAAGATCCCGCCACGCATCCCTGCGGACGCTATGGCGCTTTTGCTACGCAAAAGTTCGACTGCGCATCCCCGCGGTTGTCATCTTGAGCGTAGCCGCAGGCGAAGTCGAAATCCCCAGGGCAAACGGCAACGCCGTTTGGATCTCGCGGGGATGCTGCGCTCAGGATGACGGGGTGACGCATAAAAGCAAAGGCGCCTTTTGCAAAGCGCCTTTTGTTATTTTTACTCACCTAAATACGCCGCACGGATTCTCGGGTTGTCAAGCAGTTCGCTCGCCTTGCCCTCCATCACGATGTTGCCGGTCTCGAGCACGTACGCACGGTCAGCGATCGAAAGCGCCTTCTTTGCGTTCTGCTCCACGAGCAGAACGGTGGTGCCGTCCTTCGAAACCTCGGAAATGATCTTGAAGATCTCATTTACCAAGAGGGGCGAAAGTCCCATCGAAGGCTCATCCATCAGAATGATCTTGGGACTCGACATCAGCGCGCGTCCCATCGCAAGCATCTGCTGCTCGCCGCCCGAAAGCGTACCCGCAACCTGATTCTTACGCTCTGCGAGTCTCGGGAAATGCGCGTATACGTACTGCAGATTCTTCTCGATCTGTGCCTTGTCGGTGATCGAGAATGCGCCCAGCTTCAGGTTATCTAAAACCGTGAGCTGCTGAAAAACGCGGCGTCCCTCGGGCACGTGTGCCATGCCGAGGTAAACGATCTTATGTGCGGGGAGCTTGGTCAGATCCTTGCCCTCCAGATAAATATGACCGCTTCTCGGAGCAATCAAGCCGGTGATCGTGTGCAGGATCGTGGTCTTACCCGCGCCGTTTGCACCGATGAGCGCGATAACCTCGCCCTCGTTGACCTCAAAGGAAACACCCTTGATGGCGTTGATCATACCGTAGTATACTTGAATATTCTCTACTTTTAACATCTTACTCATCCTCCCCGATATACGCGGTGATGACGCGAGGATCGCTCAGAACCTCTGCTGTATTACCCTGTGCAAGCTCCTGACCAAAGTTGAGTACAGTAACCTTTTCGCAAATGCCGGCAACCAGCTTCATATCGTGCTCGATCAAGAGGATCGTCATATCGAAGTTGTCACGCACAAAGCGGATGGTCTGCATCAGCTCCTCGGTCTCGTGCGGGTTCATACCTGCGGCAGGCTCGTCCAGCAGGAGAAGTTTCGGATTCGTCGCCATTGCACGCGCGATCTCCAGCTTTCTCTGCTTTCCGTAGGGGAGATTGCAGGCAAGCGTGTTTCTGTCCTCTTTCAAGCCGAAAATATCCAGAAGCTCCTTCGCGCTGTCCCGCATTTTCTTCTCAGCAACGAAATGCGCGGGAAGTCTGAACATGCTGGCAAACGGAGAACACTTGTACTCGGGCTGATTGTGCAGACCGACCATAACGTTGCTGATAACCGTCATGTTGTTGAACAGTCGGATATTCTGGAAGGTTCTTGCAATACCCTTGCGATTGATCGCCTCCTGCGTCTTTCCGGTGAGCTCTTCGCCATCGAGGTAAAACTTACCCGCAGTGGGCTGATATACACCGGTCAGCAGATTGAAGATCGTCGTTTTTCCGGCACCGTTGGGGCCGATCAGTCCGTACAGGTCTTTTTTGTTGATCGTAATATTTACATTCTGTGCAGCCTTCAGACCGCCGAAGGAAATACCGAGATTCTCGGTTTTAAGCATAACTTCGCTCATTATTTACTTCCTCCTTTGCTGTTATCTGCACCAAGGTCGCCGTGGATGCTCTCATCCGAATCGGGAGCCATATCGGTGGAAAGGAGCGCGTCCATCTTGATCTTGGAAGGAACTCTTGCCCACTTTGCCTCATCGTCTCTGCGGTTTGCGGCATCATGCTTGCGGAAGCGCTCTAAAAACGCGCTCGGGCTGTAGCGCTCACGGATGCTCTTAAGCGCAGGCGCGTTGCTGAATACGACCACGATGATCAGTATGATCGCATACACAACATTCTTGAGGGAAGCAAGGTCGCCCGAAAGCTGACTCTGCAGTACAAAGTTCATTGCCGTAATAAATACCGCCGAAATAATCGAACCCGTGATGCTTCCCATGCCGCCAAGCACGACCATGACCAAAATCTCGATCGAATAGTTGTACGAGAAGAAGGAATACAGAACAGGGGTCGTTGTATGTGCATAAATTACGCCTGCACAGCCTGCAAAGAATGCCGCAACAACGAATACAAACAACTTATAGAAGGTTACGTTGATACCCATTGCCTTGGCAGCGATCTCGTTGTCACGGATCGCGGTGATCGCTCTGCCGTGCTTACTCTTTACAAGATTCTGCACGAGGATCAGCATAAGGATCGCCACGATGAATACCACGATAAAGAGCGTGGGCGATTTTCTGGTGTCATAGGTAAGCGTACCGGTGGTAAGACCTTTCGCGCCGCCGAAAACCTTCTGATTCATGAAAATATTTCTTACGATCTCGCCAAACGCAAGCGTTACGATCGCAAGATAGTCGCCCTTGAGTCTGAGCGAGGGCAGACCGATAATAAAGCCGAAGAGCGCAGCAAACAGACCGCCGACAAGCATTGCGAGGATCAGCACGGGAAGCTTCATATCCAGACCGTTCTGCTTAAGAAGCACCGCAAACAGTCCGCCGATATACGCGCTCACACACATAAAGCCCGCATGACCAAGGCTGAGCTCACCAAGGAAGCCGACAACGAGATTCAGCGAAACGGCGAGAATGATGCCGTATCCCATCTGTGCAAAAAGCTGTGCCGTAGAGGGGCGGAGACTGCCGGTGAGGAACATCACCACACCGAAAATCAGAAGTGCGGACACAAGCGCATAGTTTATGAAATGTTTGATCTTAAATTTTTTCATCATTTGCATCCCCCGTCGGCTTAAACCTTCTCACGTGTGATCTTACCGAGAAGTCCCGTAGGCTTCACGAGAAGGATCACGATCAAAAGGCTGAACTTGATAGCAACCGTATACGAAGAAAGAGGAGAAGCAAGGCAAAGCTTTTCGACCACGCCAAGAAGAATGCCGCCGACCATTGCACCGGGGATCGAACCGATACCGCCGATGACCGCCGCGGTAAATGCCGTGATACCGGGCATTGCGCCTAAGGTAGGCTCGGTATTGGGGATCTGGAACAGGTAGAACATACCCGCAAATGCCGCAAGCGCAGAACCGATCGCAAAGGTCACGGTGATAATTCTGTTTACGTTAATGCCCATCAGCACTGCAGCGCCCCTGTCTTCCGATACTGCAAGCATGGCTCTGCCGGTCTTTGTGCACTTGATAAAAAGGGTAAGAGCAACCATTATGATGACGCAGCATACCAGCGTTACAACCGCCGCGGTCGTAATGCCGAGACTGTTGAGCGCGGGAACCTGAGGAAGCTTTCTCCAAATAGCGTCAACCGGCTTCGGCTGCGAGCCGAACACAAGCTGTGCAATACCCTGCAAAAAGTAGCTCACACCGATCGCGGTGATCAGCACAGCAAGCGGCGATGCGCCTCTCAGCGGCTTATATGCAATTTTCTCAATGGCAATACCCAAAACGGTACACAGAACCACCGCCACAACGACCGCAGCAACAGGCGATGCCGTGTAGGAAAGTGTGATAACGATAGCGTATGCACCCACCATGATGACATCGCCATGTGCAAAGTTGAGCATTTTCGCGATGCCGTATACCATTGTATAGCCTAAAGCAATAAGAGCATATATGCTTCCTAAGCTAAGTCCGTCTATCAATGTGATCATAATCCTTGCTCCTAACCTTTTTAAAAAAGCAATCGAAAAAATACAAAATTTGGTTGGACACGGTGTCCCTGCCCAACCAAATCTGTACGAAGTAGTAAAATTACTTGTTAAGCTCGATAATAACGGGTTCCTTGGTAGCTGCACCGGAAAGATCCCAAGTCATGGTACCGGTTACGCCGGTAAAGGTGAAGCTGTCCGCAGTGATCGCTGCCTTAACCTTCTCGCAAAGGGTGTCGGGATCGATGGTTACATCGTTTACGCCTGCAGCCTTCATAGCCTCGTAGATCGCCATAACTACATCATAGCCGTCTGCTGCGAACTGGTCGGGCTTTACACCGTACTTTGCTTCGTATGCCTGAACAAACTCTGCAACATTTGCGTCCGTGCTGTTTACGTCGAAAGGAGTGATGTACTTGATCTGGTTGGTAACGGTCTCGTCAACCTGACCTGCAATGCCGTCAAGGCCGTCGCAACCGAAGAGAACTGCATCGCAGCCCTTTGCTAC
>CAYQBT010000098.1:0-6136 GCA_964415775.1 uncultured Lachnospiraceae bacterium | reverse complement strand
GAGAGTTTGCAAGACTGAATGTAACCTATACGGTCATGAGTAAGCGCTATCTTCGTCAGCTGGTGGAGACAAAACTTGTAGACGGTTGGGATGACCCGAGAATGCCTACACTTTGCGGTCTGCGCCGCAGAGGCTTTACGCCCGCGTCTATATTCGATTTTGTAGAGCGTGCAGGTGTTGCCAAAGCGTACAGCCTTGTAGACATTGAACTGCTCGAGCATTGCATCCGTGAAGAACTCAATATGACGGCGCACCGCCGTGTGGCAGTCTTGGATCCGATCAAGGTGGTTGTGACCAACTATCCCGAGGATAAAGTTGAATATTTTGAACTGCCCAACAATCCGAGCGACGAGAATGCCGGAAAACGTAAGGTTCCCTTCACGCGGGAGTTATACATTGATCGCAGCGACTTTGAAGAAGTGCCGCCGCCGAAATTCTTTCGTATGAAGCCGGATGGCGAGGTTCGCCTTATGGGGGCGTATATCGTAAAGTGTAACGAGATCGTCAAGGACGTGGACGGAAATATTCAGGAGATCCGTTGTACTGCAGATCTGGAAACGAGGGCGAATATACCTGCCGACGGTAGAAAGGTGAAGGGAACGATTCATTGGCTCTCTGCCGCCTATGCAGACGATGTGGATGTGATGCTGTATGACCGTCTTTTTACGATCGAGAATGTTGCCGACATCCCAGAGGATAAGACCTATAATGATTATCTGAATCCCGATTCTCTCAAGAAATTGACGTCCTGCAAGGTCGAAAAGGCACTTGCGGATGCAGATCCCGGCGACAAGTTCCAGTTTGTCCGTTGCGGATATTTTGTGAAGGACACAAAGTATGCCAATACGTTCAACCGCATTGTTGGTTTGAAAGACAGTTATCCTAAAAAATAAACCGCACAGTTTTGGAGGAAATTATGAAAAAAATTGCTCTTCTTTTAGCGATTGTAATGCTTTTTAGTGCCTTCACATTTTCTGCGTTTGCCGCAGAGGATGCAGTGGTGTCGATCAGTAGCGTTACTGCGAAGGCTAACGATCAGATTACGGTGAAGGTATCTGCAAAGAATGCCCCAGCGATGGTTGGTGCACAGCTTTCGATTCGTTATGACACGCAGGCGATGTCGTTCGTTTCTGCAAAATGCCTGAATAATCATTTTGGTGCTTTCTATCCCTCTTCGGAGCAGGGCGCAGATCCTGTAAAACTGGTGTTTGCAAACCTCTCGCTCACAGAGACCTCCGGTAGCTTTGATATGGCAGAGATCACTTTCCAACTTTCTCCTAATGCTGCTGATAGCAGATATACGCTTGGTTTGACTGTTGAAGAAGCGTACAATGCGAATTTGGATGCAGTAGCGCTTAAGGCTGAAAACGGCACTGTTACGGTTGGCAATCCTCCCGCGGCAAGCACGGTGATCAAGATGACGCTTGGTAAGACCGACTATACCGTAAATGGCGAAGCCAAGACGATGGATGTTGCTCCCATTATCCGCAACGATCGCACCATGCTGCCGGTCCGTTATGTTGCAGAGGCTCTCGGTGCAGAGATTCTCTGGGATGGCGCAACCTCTACTGCAACGCTTAAGACTGCAGTTACCGAGATTAAGATTACGGTTGGTGCCACTACTGCTCTTGTAAACGGGCAGAGTGTAACGCTGGATTCTCCCGCGTTTATCGAGAACAGCCGTACATACATGCCTGTACGTTTTGTTGCCGAGACCCTCGGTGCAACCGTAGGCTGGGACGGCGCGACCTCTACTGCGACAATCTCTAAGTAGTTAAACACGAAGGCAGACGAAATCGCGTCTGCCTTTGTTCTTTTTAGGAAAGCACTTCTCATACATATAAGTATCTTATTTTGAGAGGCGCATATGATATCCAGAAAAGAGTCGTTGTTTTATGCCGGAAAAACCGCCGCCATGTGCGTGCTTTTGGCAATGCTTCTATATGTTTTGTGTTGTTTGTTCCGTCAAATTCCTCCAGTGAGACGGACTGTTTACACGTCGGTCGGAAATGAAAAATTCTCCGTGGTTTTGGATGCGGGGCACGGTGGCAGGGACGGCGGAGCCGTGAACAAAAACGGCGCTCTCGAAAAAGAAATCAATCTTTCAATTGCAAATATGCTGTATGACATACTGACGCTTTGCGGAAAAAATGTGATTATGACGAGAACAGAGGACAGTCTTGTATGTGATGAACATGATCCTGCTCTAAAGGGCAAATACAAAATGACCGATCTGAAAAATCGGCTTTCTATTGCCGAAAGCTATACGGATTCTGTATTTGTCAGCATCCATATGAACAATTTTCCGATTGAAAAATACAGCGGGCTACAGGTTTACTATTCAAAAAATCATGCCGACAGTTTTGCACTTGCCAAACTGATACAGAATAATGTCCGTATGGCATTGCAGCCTGAGAATGACCGAAAGGTAAAACCGGCGGGGAGCAATATCTTTCTTCTGGATCGTATTTCTGCACCTGCGGTACTGGTCGAGTGCGGCTTTTTGTCAAATCCGGGTGAGGCGGAAAAACTAACGGATAAAACCTATCAGGCACAGCTTGCTGCAGTTCTTGCGGACAGTATTCTGCTAAATTTAGAACAGACGGGGAATAATTGACCGAAACGCTTGAAAAAAGAAAAGGAAAATGCTATAATACTCCTTAATGATAATAACAGATTCCCAAGAGCGCGAAAGGAATGGACGAAAGAATGAACGATAAGGGAAAGTTTTATATAACCACTGCCATTGCGTACAGCTCGGCAAAGCCGCATTTCGGCAACACCTATGAGGTGATCATGACCGATGCGCTGGCAAGATTCAAGCGTCAGGTGGGTTACGACGTATTCTTTTTGACCGGTACGGATGAGCATGGACAAAAGATTGAGAATAAAGCAAAGGATGCCGGCATTACGCCGCAGGCGTATGTAGACAATGTTTCCGCCGAGATCCGTAGAATCTGGGATCTGATGGGTGCAAGTTATGATAAGTTCATTCGCACGACGGATGACTATCATGTCCGTTCTGTACAGCATATCTTTAAAAAGCTGTATGACAAGGGCGACATTTACAAGGGACATTATGAAGGCTGGTACTGTACTCCCTGTGAGTCCTTCTTCACCGAAACGCAGGTTGCCGATTGCAAGTGCCCGGACTGCGGCGCGGCTGTGACCAAGGCAAAGGAAGAGGCGTACTTCTTCAAGATGAGCAACTATGCGGATAAGCTGATCGCGCATATTGAGAGCCATCCGGAGTTTATCGAGCCGGAGTCCCGCAAAAAGGAAATGGTCAACAACTTCTTAAAAGCAGGCTTGCAGGATCTTTGCGTCTCTCGATCCTCCTTTACCTGGGGCGTACCGATCACTTTTGATGAAAAGCACGTGACCTATGTTTGGATCGATGCGCTCTCGAACTATATTACCGCTACAGGCTATGATCCCGACAATGCGGTACAGCCCGAGTCCTATCAAAAGCTGTGGCCTGCGGATGTGCACATTATCGGCAAGGATATTCTGCGCTTCCACACCATCTATTGGCCGATCATTCTGATGGCGCTGGATCAGCCTCTGCCGAAGAAGATCTTTGGTCATCCGTGGTTTAACTTTGGCATGGACAAGATGTCCAAATCCAAGGGAAATGTCATCTACGCGGACGAGCTTGCAGAAGTATTTGGCGTGGACGGCGTGCGGTATTATGCACTTGCCGAGATGCCGTATAACTCGGACGGCAGCATTACCTATGAGAATGTAATCAACCGTTACAATACCGATCTTGCCAACAATCTTGGTAATCTTGTGAATCGCACGATTGCGATGACCAAAAAGTATTTTGACGGTGTGGTTCCTACGCCCGATGTTACTGATACGGTAGATGCAGAACTGATTGCAGAGGTTGCAAAGGCGAAGAGCGCTTCGTACGATTGCATGGAGAACTACCATATTGCCGATGCACTGGACGCGATCTTCACAATGCTGCGCCGAGCAAACAAGTATATCGATGAGACCACCCCCTGGGCACTCGCGAAGAGCGAAGAGAAAAAGGGAAGACTTGCAACCGTTATGTACAATCTGCTTGAGACTATCCGTACCGCGGCTGTTTTGCTCGCGCCCTTTATTCCTGCTACCGCAGAAAAGATCTTTGCACAACTGAATACGGACAAATGCGACTACGACAGCATTTCTGCTTTCGGGGGCCTCGAAAGCGGCAAGAACGTGGGTGAGGCTTCGGTTCTTTTTGCAAGACTGGACGAGGAAAAGATTGTTGCGGATGTTGAGGCAAAGCGTGCGGCAGCGATCGAGGCGGCAAAACCAGTGGAAAAGCCAGAGGGTGTTGCACAGATCGGTATTGACGCTTTCATGGGAGTAGAACTTCGCACCGCACAGGTCGTAGCATGCGAAAAGGTGCCGAAGGCAAAGAAACTGCTGAAGCTGCAGTTGGATCTCGGCTATGAGAAACGTCAGGTGGTTTCGGGTATTGCAAAATTCTATGCCCCCGAAGATCTTGTCGGTAAAAAAGTGATCGTGGTAGCCAACCTTGCTCCTGCGAAGCTGTGCGGCGAGGAAAGTTTTGGTATGATTCTGGCATCCGGTGAGGAGAAGGTACGTGTAGTATTCCTCGATCCTGAGACGCCTCTTGGAGAGCGGGTACGATAATGTATTTTGATTCACACGCGCACTATTACGACCGCCGGTTTAAAAGCGAATTTGATGGTGGCGCTGATGCCCTTTTGAACCGCCTGTTCTCGGAGAGTATTTGCGGTATTATCAATATTGGCGATAGTATCCAAAACTCCAAAAAGTGTATTGCACAAGCTGCTCGGTACGATAAAATGTATGTTGTGGCAGGCGTTCACCCGAGCTGCGCAGGCGAAGAAGGAACGGTAGATGAAGGACGCATAGCGCTTTGCGATCTGCTGGAGGAGGCGGAGAAAAACAAGATCGTTGCGGTTGGTGAGATCGGCTTTGACTATCACTACGATGATACCGACCGTGTAACCCAGCGCGCATTCTTTGAGATGCAGATGCGAGTGGCAGAGATGTACGGCTTGCCTGTCGTAATTCACGATCGTGAGGCACATGGAGACTGTTTGGATATGGTCTGCAAATATCCGAAAGTCCGCGGCGTGTTCCATAGCTATAGTGGCAGTACTGAAATGGCGACTGATTTAATCCGACGCGGTTGGATGATTTCTTTTTCGGGTGTTGTCACCTTTAAAAATGCCGAGCGCGTGCGCGCCGTAGCGGCAAGCGTGCCGATGGATAAGATCTTTATTGAGACCGACTGCCCGTATCTTGCACCGCATCCGCACCGCGGGGAGTGTAATCATTCGGGATTGCTTTCCTATACCGCACAGACGATCGGCGAGTTGCACGGACTTTCCGGCGAGGAAGTCGCAAAAATTACCGCGAAAAACGCGGCCGAGTTTTTTGGAATTACGTTATGAAAGATATGACAATTACCTACGAGGTAGATACCGCATTATATGTAAATATTACGAACCGATGCTCCAATCGCTGTGAATTTTGCATTCGTAATAACGGGGATGGCGCATACGGTTCCGATTCGCTCTGGCTGCAAAAGGAGCCTACATGCGAGGAGATCCTTGCAAGCATAACCGCGCGCGATCTCGGAAAGTATTCCGAAATCGTTTTCTGTGGTTACGGCGAACCGACCGAACGGCTGGAAGATATGATCTATGTGGCAAAGCAGATCAAGGGAAACTATACGATTCCGATTCGTGTCAATACCAACGGGCAATCCTCTTTGTTACACGGAAAAGACACTGCGCCTATGTTTAAAGACGCATTTGATACGGTTTCCATCAGCCTCAATGCGCCAAACGCAGAGGAGTATGACCGCGTTTGCCATTCCAAGTTTGGACCGGCTGCATATAACGGACTTCTGGATTTTGCCGCACGGGTGAAAAACTACGTGCCGAATGTTATGCTGACGGTCGTAGATGTAGCGCTTACGCCAGAGGAGACCGAGGAATGCGAGCGTATTTCCAAGCAGGTTGGCGTGCCGCTTCGCGTAAGAAAGTATATTGGTAAAGAGTGACAAAATGGCGGGATTTTTCTCCCGCCATTTCTCTATATTTCGTATAGAATTTTATTGACAAAATATGCGCGAATATGGTAT
>CAYQBT010000097.1:0-6180 GCA_964415775.1 uncultured Lachnospiraceae bacterium | reverse complement strand
ATTGAGGTTTCAAAGCTTGCCGGTGTACCAAATGAGGTGATCCGCCGTGCCAAGGAGATTTTAAGCGGAATTGAAAGCGGAGACACTTCTATACATAAGCCGGTGGTGACTACCGACAAGGAAGAGTTTGATATGCTTTCTATCCTGAGTGCCGGCGAAGAAAAAGAGGTTGCTGAAAAACTGCGGCAGGTGGATATTAACACGCTTACGCCGATTGAGGCGATGAATCTGATATTTGAACTGAAAAAGAAACTAAAATGAAAGGTGGTGCGTGGCAATGGGAAAGATTAATGTTTTGAGTACGCAAGTAGCGAATCTGATCGCTGCAGGCGAGGTGGTGGACAGGCCTGCCTCTGTAGTCAAAGAGCTGATAGAAAATTCGATTGACGCGCACGCCAAGAATATCACTGTTGAGATCAAAAACGGCGGCGTCACCTATATTCGCGTTTCGGACGATGGCAGCGGTATCACGTCTGAGGATATGCCGCTTGCACTCAAACGACATGCGACCAGTAAAATTGCTAAGGCTTCGGATCTTTCGGCAATATTTACACTGGGCTTCCGCGGCGAGGCTCTTGCGGCGATCTCGTCCGTATCTAAAGTGCGCATTATCTCCAAAACGGAAAATGCTACAAACGGAACGGTGCTTTATGCAGATTGCGGCGATGTAATAGAAGTGCGGGAAACCGGGTGTCCTAAGGGTACGACCATTACGGTAGAGGAATTGTTTGCCAATGTTCCCGCGCGCCGAAAGTTTTTGAAAAAGGACGCTACAGAAGCGGCGGCTGTTTGCGCGGCGGTTGAGAAGGTGGCACTTTCGCATCCCGAGATTGCCTTCCGTTTGATTTCGGATGGAAATCTGAAGCTTGAAAGTGCGGGCGACGGTCAGCTTGATCACGCGATCTATTCCATTCTCGGAAAAGATTTTGCGAAGCGGCTTTTACCCGTAAAATGTCATAGCGACGGCATAGATGTTCACGGCTATATCGGTCGTTCGGACAATGTGAAGCCGACGAGAAATTTCCAGAATTTCTTTATCAATCACCGATATGTTAAGAGCCGTACAGCAATGGCGGCTTTGGAGCAGGCATACAGCTCATATATCGCACCCGAGAAATTTCCGGCATGCGTTTTATTTATTGACATTCATCCGGGAGCGGTAGATGTAAATGTACATCCTGCGAAGCTGGAAGTGAAGTTTTCGAATGAAAAACTGGTTTTTGATACGGTATATTATGCTGTGAGAAGTACGATCGAAAAGAATATCGATCGCCCGGATCTGATTTTGCGGTCTTCTCCGACTCCTGCGTATACACCGGTGCATGCATTTGTACCGATTATCGATCGAACAGATCGGGAGGCGGCGAAACCTGAGCAGGCGCGTATAGATCAGCGCGGGCAGATTTCCTTTGCGTCAAGCGGGGCACCGCAACCGTTCGTGCAAGAAGTCAAGGCAGAAACCGGTGTACAGGAACCGGCGGCAGATGCACCTAAGTTTGTGCCACAGATAGAAGTTCCCTTGCCCAAAATCCCGTATGAAAAAATGGCGATACCGCCGAAACCGGTAGAAAAGTCCGATGTGGTTCTTTGTCCCGAATATCGCATTGTCGGTGTTGCATTTAATACATACATTTTTGTGGAAACCGACGGCAAGGTGGTTGTCATTGACAAGCATGCAGCACACGAGCGAATTTTGTTTGAATCGCTACGCGGAAAACTGCGCGGTTTTTCTCCCGCGCCGCAAATGCTGTTGGTGCCAATCACAGTCGGCTTGTCACAGAGCGATTTTCAAGCGGTTAGCGAATATGCGGAGCTTTTCCGAGAGATTGGTTTTGACTTTGTTTTGGATGACGCACAGCGTCAGGTCAAGTTGGTGCAGATCCCGTCTGCTTTGAAGATCTCGGATGTCGAGGATGTCTTTGCTACCATGGCAGACCGTTTGGCTGCTGGGACCGGCGATATTGAAATTACCAAACAGGATGCATACGAAAAAGTGCTGTATCAGGCATCCTGTAAGGCTGCCATGAAAGGCGGCAGAGCGGATAACGAATCCGACATGCGGTTTGTCGTTGAAAAAATACTGACCATTCCGGATATAACGGTATGCCCGCATGGCAGACCCGTCGTGATCAATTTATCAAAGCGTGATCTCGACAGGCAGTTTGGCAGAGAATAAACTTAAAGGAATATACAATGTTTACATTACTAAAAACAGAAGGGAAAGCACGGCGCGGCGAGTTTAAAACCGTGCACGGTACAATACAGACCCCCGTGTTTATGAATGTCGGAACCAGTGCGGCTGTAAAAGGCGGCATTTCCACGATGGATCTGCGCGAGGTTGGCTGTCAGGTCGAGCTTTCGAACACCTATCATCTCCATATTCGTCCCGGCGACGAACTTATCTATAAGATGGGAGGCATTCATGAATTCTTTAACTGGGATCGTCCTGTGCTGACCGATAGCGGCGGATTTCAGGTATTCTCACTTGCAAAGCTCCGTAAGATCACCGAAGAGGGCGTATTTTTTAATTCGCACATGGACGGCAAGCGTATTTTTATGGGGCCCGAAGAGAGTATGCGTATTCAGTCCCATTTAGCTTCTACGATCGCTATGGCATTTGATGAGTGCGTTGAAAACCCTGCACCCTATAAATATGTCAAGCAGTCGCACGAGCGCACGATACGCTGGCTCTATCGCTGTAAAGCCGAAATGGAGCGGTTGAATTCGCTGCCGGATACTATCAATAAAAAACAAATGCTGTTCGGAATCAATCAGGGCGGCACTTATGAAGATCTGCGTATCGAGAATATGATTGAGATCGCCAAGTTGGATCTGGATGGCTATGCAATCGGCGGTCTTGCCGTCGGCGAAGAGGCGAGCGAAATGTATCGCATCATTGATGCCGTTGAGCCATACATGCCGAAAGACAAACCAAGGTATTTAATGGGTGTCGGTACACCGCTGAACATTTTGGAGGCGGTAAGACGCGGTGTTGATTTCTTCGATTGCGTCATGCCCAGCCGAAATGCGCGACATGGTAATCTGTTTACATGGCACGGTAAGATGAATATCAATAACGAGCGTTTTTTTGACGATCCGCGGCCTATTGATGAAGGATGTGGCTGTCCTGCTTGCCGTCACTATACCCGTTCGTACATTCGCCATTTGTTTAAGGCGCGCGAATTGCTGGGTATGCGTCTTTGCGTATTGCATAATTTGTATTTTTACAATGAGCTGATGCAAAAAATCCGTGACGCATTGGATGGCGGATACTATGAGAGCTTTTTTGCCAAGTATTCGCAGATTTTGGACAAACGTACGGATAACTGAATCCAAAGCTGGGAGATAAAATATGAACTATGATGTAATTATTGTGGGCGCAGGTCCCGCGGGTATCTTTACAGCGTTAGAGCTGCTGAGAAACGGCAGTAAATCGCGCATACTGCTGATTGAAAAAGGCAAGCCTGTAGAAAAACGGCATTGTCCCAAAGCAGAAACCGGAAATTGCGTAAACTGTAAACCGAGCTGTGCAATTACCACTGGCTTTTCCGGCGCAGGTGCTTTCTCCGATGGCAAACTCAGCCTTTCCCATGAGGTAGGCGGCGATCTTCCGGATCTGATTGGTCCTATGTTTGCACAGGAGCTGATTGATTATACCGATAAAATTTATCTCGAATTCGGTGCGGATCCGCATGTTGAAGGTGTTAGTGACAATGATGAGATCAAGGAGATCCGCAAGAATGCAATTAAAGCAAACCTGAAGCTTGTAGATTGCCCGATCCGTCACCTTGGAACCGAAAAAGCACAAAAGCTGTATCTGGACATCCAGAATTGGTTGCTTGAACATGATGTAGAAATGCTGTTTTCTACTGAATGCGAGAATATTATCATTGAAGACAGTGTTTGTAAAGGCGTAATTGTACGTGATAAAGCGGGACAAGCTGAGTATTATGCGCCTGAAATTATTATCGCTACCGGTCGTCGCGGTGCGGATTGGCTGGAGCAGATCTGCGAGGCACACGGTATTGCACACAAGCCCGGAACGGTTGATATCGGCGTGCGCGTCGAATGCCGCAATGAGATTATGGAGAAGGTCAATAAGGTACTCTATGAGAGCAAGTTGATTGGGCATCCAAAGCCTTGGAAAAATAAGGTCAGAACATTCTGTCAGAACCCCGGTGGCTTTGTTGCGCAAGAAAACTATGACAATGATCTTGCTGTGGTAAACGGGCATAGCTACAAGGATATGAAGAGTAACAATACCAACCTTGCCATTCTTGTCAGCCACAACTTTACCGAACCGTTTAACCAGCCGATTGCTTATGCGCAAAAGGTGGGTGAGCTTACCAACATGCTTGCGTCCGGACACATTCTTGTACAGCGCTATGGCGACATACTGGACGGCAAACGTACATGGGCAAAGGAACTCGCATTCAGCAACGTAAAGCCTACACTCAAGGATGCAGTTCCCGGCGATATTACTGCCGCAATGCCGTACCGCGCAATGATCAACATTATTGAGTTTATCAAAATGCTGGATGTCGTTGTTCCCGGTTTTGCAAGCACGGAGACACTTTTGTACAGTCCTGAGCTTAAGTTCTATTCCAATAAAGTCAAAATGGACGAAAACCTGGATACAAACATCAAGGGCTTGCACTGCCTTGGCGATAGCTCAGGATGGACGCGCGGTCTGATGATGAGTAGCGTCATGGGTGTACTGATGGGCAGAAAACTTTTGGAAAAAGAAAGCGAACGCTGATTTTGAGGTGATATTTTGACTCTGCAAAATAAAGCGATGACTTCGGTAAGAGAGCTCTATAAAATTGGGCGCGGACCCTCGAGTTCCCATACCATCGGTCCGGAGCGTGCATGTCGGTACTTCAAAGAACGTACCCCAAATGCAGATGCATATAAGGTGATCCTGTTCGGTTCGCTGGCAGAGACAGGAGACGGGCATGGCACCGAGGTGGCAATTCGCAGTACTTTGGCCCCTGTGGCGGTTTCTATCGAGAAAAACAAAGTATTGCAAGAGCTTCCACATCCCAATACGATGGATTTGTATGCATATCAAAACGGCGAACAGTTGGAGTATTGCCGCGTTTGCAGTGTTGGTGGCGGACAGATCAAGATCGAAGGCGTTTCGCTGGCAGAAAACAAGAATATATATCCGCATTCTTCTTTCTCAGACATTGCCGACTACTGTTGGAAAGAGAAAATTCGACTTTGGCAATATGTAGAGCGATTTGAAGGGGCGGATATACATGGTTTTCTTGCGGAAGTCTGGCGCACTATGAAAAACTGTATTGACACCGGTCTGAACGATACCGGTGTTTTGCCCGGCGGGCTTGATGTGCAAAAAAAGGCGAAGTTCCTATATGAGCAGCGACATATCGACGAAAGTAACGAAACTAGAGAAAACCGACTCGTCTGCTCTTACGCTTTTGCAGTCAGTGAGCAGAATGCTGCGTCTGGCGTGATCGTTACCGCTCCAACGTGCGGCGCAAGCGGTGTTTTGCCGGCGGTGCTTTTGTACGAGCAGCAAAAACGCGGCTTTACGGATGAGGACATACTGCATGCTTTGGCGACTGCTTCTGTCATCGGTAATCTAATCAAAACCAATGCTTCTATCAGCGGGGCAGAGTGTGGATGCCAAGCGGAGATCGGTGCGGCATGTGCAATGGCAGCGGCGGGACTTGGTGAACTTTTTGGTATGCACATCGAGCAGATTGAATACGCGGCTGAGGTGGCACTTGAACATCACCTCGGACTTACTTGCGACCCGATTTGCGGACTCGTGCAGATCCCGTGCATAGAGCGTAATGCTGTTGCTGCGATGCGCGCAATCAACGCGGTGAATTTAGCGAACTTTTTGACGAATACCCGTAAGATTTCCTTTGACCTTGTTGTGCAGACTATGTACGAAACAGGCAAAGACATGTCAAGACGCTATCGCGAAACCAGCGAGGGCGGTCTTGCGAAACTGTATAAGCATAAATAAAAGAAGGGCTGAAAACTCAGTCCTTCTTTTATTTTACATATTCGTTGTAGATTTCGTTTTTACGCACATTTCTGTCCTTTGCGGCGGCTTTAATGGCATCGTTTTTCGACATTCCGCCGGTGATATAATAATTGACATGTTCTGCAATACTCATATTCACCCAAAAGGTAAGGGAAGTGTCT
>CAYQBT010000096.1:0-6251 GCA_964415775.1 uncultured Lachnospiraceae bacterium | reverse complement strand
TATACATATTACCGTGGTCTTGCCCAAGTGACAAATTGGGTAAGGCTTAAATTTGTTGCCATGAACTTGAAAAAGTTCGCAAAAAGAAAGTGGAGAGATACTCACCCTGCCGACTTTGCTTCTCTTTTTCGGCTTTTTATCTCAAAAACACAAAAACACCTATCTTGCTTTTCGCTTGATAGGTGTTTTTCGACAGGCTGAAAGCCTATCTCGCTTTTGAGATAGGCTTTGTCAGTAGTCTGACACCCTTTCGGGTGTTTTTGCTTTGTGTTGCAGGAAACCTCGTTCCATCGCTACGCACAACAGGATATTTTTTCTATAGTCAATGCAATTTTTCTTTATTTACATTTACATTACTCTCTGTTACAATAGAAATATACTATATTAAGGAGACAAGATATGAAATCGATCTACCGTTTCATTGCTTTTGCTCTTGCGCTTGCAACCTTTGTCCCGATGTTGGTCGGTTGCAACAACGAATCTGCAAGCACTACCGTGGATACTACAGCGATTGTGACCGAGCCTGTCCTGTACGGTGAGCCTTTAGAAGTCTCTTCCGATGGCAAGGTGGAATGGACGGTTCTCGGCGTGCAGAACCGCACCGAATTTGCCGGCATGACCGCCGAGGACGGAAAAGTTTTTGCAATCGTGTATCTGGAGGCACGTAACAAGTCTTTAGAGGACGCCTACATTCTGAAAACCTGTATGGATACGGGCAAAAGCGCCTTGATCGAAATCCCTGAAGACAAACTACCCAAGGGGTATACCAATCTTGGCGGACAGATCGCCTCGGGAACGCGCAAACTTTTCTGTCTCTGCTTCGAGCGCAAGGCGGGATGGTACAATATCGTTCTTACCTATACTCCTTTCAACGGTCAAAACACCGAACTGATCCTTTTGGGCGCGGACTACGAGGTGGAAAAAGAAATCGATCCGGGCAATACCGCATATCCGGTGGATCCCGTAGGGCCGGAAGTGTTCATGCAGGATCTTGCAACCCTGTATGATCGCTATTATACATTGCAATGGGGCACTCCAAAGGAAGCAACGGCAAAGAAACTGGAGGAAAAGATCGTCCAAAAGGACGACGGCACCTACTTCTCAGATGTCAACTACAACTCCAACCGAACCGCGTCCTGGGAGACCGAAACACACTTGACCAATCTGAAAAATCTGATCTCCGCATACGGCGAAGAAAGGATCAAAACCGATACCGAAGCCAGAGAGACGGTCATTGCCCTGCTCGACCTATGGCTGACGAAGGATTATAAATGTACCGTGAACTGGTACCCGAACGAAATCGCCACACCGCGGAATCTCGCCTCGATCGGTATTATGCTGAAGCCCTACCTGACCGATGCGCAGATCAAAAAGATGGATGAGATCATCGGCAGAGGCACTTTGCGCGGTAGCAATAAGGCTGGCACCTACACCGGTGCAAACCTGCTCGACACGATGTCGAACACGGTCATGCACGCCTTATTCATCGGCGATCCCGACCTTGCTTTGGCGGGCGTTTCCCGCATAGCCAACGAGGTCAGAATTGCAAAGAGCGGCGAAGAAGGTATGCAGGAGGACGGCTCCTACTTCCAGCACGGCAATCTGCTTTGCGCCGCGGGCAGCTATGGCTCGGTATTTGTAAACCGTGTCTCCGAGATCATTGCCAATCTGCACGGTACAGCATTTGCACTCCCTAAGGAGAATACAAAAATCTTCATTGACCATCTCCTGGACGGGCAATGCTACTTCCACCGCGCACTTGGAACGACACAGTTCAGCATCGGCAGATCTGCGGTATATGCAAACGGAGCAAACCAGATTCTCACCGCTTTAAAACGGCTGGCGAAACTGGATGAAATCTACAGAAAAGATGAAATTGAAAAACAGATCGCATCCTATACCGACCACTCGCAGGCGCTTACCGGGCTGAAATACTTCCCGCTTTCCTATACGCTGATCAGCACCTCTCCCGATTACCACATCGGCGTTCGCGGGGCGCACAACAACATTATCCTCACCGAGGTCGTCAGTGATCAGAATCAGCTTGGCTATAACCTCTCGTACGGTTCAAATACCAGTTATATGTACTACGGCGACGAGTATCAGGCGATTGGTGCAGTCATGGATCTTTCCATGTTCCCCGGAACGACCGCGTACCATGAAACGAAAGAACAATTGCAGAAACGGTATGACACCGCCTATAATAAGACCTGGGGCAAGACCACCTACGCAGGCATCTATTGCGGCGGTGCTACGGATAGCGAAAAAGGCCTAGGCGCGCTGTACATGGACCTCCGCAATGACGGTCTTTACGGCAAACTTTCCTTTATCGCCTATGACGGCGGCATGATCGCGCTTGGCGCAAATATCCGTTGCGCAAAAGCCGCGAATAAAACAGAGATCCGCACGGTTATCGACCAGAGTAAGTTGAATGCCGCCGCTGTTGGTGGTACTCCCCTTGCTGTGAATAGCGGCAGCACAGCGGTACAAAACGGAACCGTGGTCACAAACGGTGCATTCGCCTATTACGCGCTGGACGGAAGTACGCTTACCGCAGACGCGGTCAGCCTGACCGATTCGTACAGACGAAACGATCCCGCAGGCTCAAACGAGCTGCAAACCGAGGATGTGTTCCAACTGTACATCTCCCACGGCGAACAGCCCAAAAACGCATCCTACGCCTACGCGGTAACAGCAACCCCTGACGGAAATGCACCGCAGAATGCTTCGGATCTGCCCATTGCGGCGATCACCAACACCGAGGCACTGCAGGCGGTCGAATTCAAAGACGGCAGTGCGGTTATCATCTTCCATGCCCCCGGCAGTTATACGCTTGCTTCCGGCGAGACTGTCACCGCAAAGCAGGGCGAGATCGTGATCCGATAAAAGTTTAAAAAGCAGTCTGCATTCGCAGACTGCTTTTTACGTCTTTTGCCGCGCTTGCGATTGACATTTATGCGTTTTACGGATATAATAAAAGCGGCTGCAACGCAGCCGCTTTAAAAATCAAGTGGTCTCAAGATCCGCTAAAAAATCTTCATGATCGAATTCGCTGTTATAATAGTAGAATTCGTCATAAAAATCTTCGTAACCGCCGTCATAGTAATCATAGTAATCGTAATCATCATATTCCGTTGCCCATTCCGACAAGAAACCGATAAAGAAGAATCCGACAAGAACGATGACAAAGGCGAGAATGCCGCATACCAATCCGGTGATTGCCATGCCGCGTCCCGGCGCGCCGGTCTTTTTGATCTGCGAAAGCGCGATAATGCCGAACACAACCGCGAGAACACAGGTCAGAACATGCATACAGCAGATCCATGCGATGAACGAGGAAATGCCGAGCACCAGCGCCGCGATCGCAAAGCCGTTGGCCTTAGGCGGAACCGGAGGCTGCTGTACGGGGATAGCCGTATAGACCGGCTGCTCCACCGCGGGCTCCTCAGGCTGTTCAACAGACTGTTCAACTGCCTGAGCCTGCTCTGCTACTGTCTCAACTGTATCTTGTTCGGGTACCGCAGTCTGTACAGGCTGTTCGGCCGCTACCGCCGCACCGCAATTGGTGCAGAACTGTCCGCCGTCTGCAAGCTGCGTACCGCAATGAATGCAAAACTTCATATTCGATCCTCCGTATATGTATCTTTACTTTAGTATATCGTCTTTTGCAAAAAATGTCAATATAAATCTGCTTTGGGAGGTGATTTTGTGCAGGTAACACACCCGATCCCGCCACTTTGGGATGCAAAGTCCAAAATACTGATCCTCGGTTCGTTTCCGTCGGTCAAATCGCGCGAGGTCGCTTTCTTCTACGGGCATCCGCAAAATCGCTTCTGGCGAGTGTGTGCCGCGGTGCTTGACCAACCTGTTCCTGTAAGCATCGAAGAGAAAAAAACCTTTCTCCATGACAGCCACATCGCGCTTTGGGATGTGATCGCCGCATGTGACATCACGGGCTCCTCGGATGCAAGCATCCGAAGTGCGGTGACAAACGACCTTCGACCGATCCTTGCCGGTGCGGACATTGCCGAGATCTTTGTGAACGGCAAGACCGCCGCCGCGCTCTATGAAAAGCACATTCTGCCCGTAACGGGCAAAGTCGCAATCCCCCTCCCCTCCACCAGTCCCGCAAACGCCACTTGGTCGCTTGAGCGACTGAGCGCCGCGTGGAGCGTTATAAAAAAGTATGTATAACCGAAAGGATATTTTCATGAAAACAAAACACGCACACGATCTTCTCACCTTTATCCGCCGCAGTCCGAGCTGCTTCCATGCAACCGAGAATTTCCGCGCCATGCTGCTTGCAGAAGGCTACACCGAGCTTTGCGAAGCGAAAAAATGGGATCTGCAAAGCGGCGGCAAGTACTTTGTCTGCCGCAACGGCTCCTCGCTTCTCGCCTTCCGCGTGCCAAAGAGAGCGCCGAGCGCCTTTGTGCTGGCGGCGGCACACAGCGATGCGCCAACCTTCAAGATCAAGGAAAATGCCGAACTGTCCGGCGGCGGCAGCACGGTGCGCCTGAACACCGAAAAATACGGTGGCACGCTGATGGCGACATGGTTTGACCGCCCGCTGTCGGTCGCAGGACGGGTGGTAGTCAAAGAAAATGGTGCGCTGAAGGTTCGCCTTGTGGACGTTGACCGCGATCTGCTCATTATTCCGAGTGTAGCGATCCATATGAACCGCACGGCAAACGACGGTGTAAAATACGCGGCAAACGTGGATACTCTGCCGCTCTACGGCGGCGAAGACGCAAAAGACAGCTTTTTGCGAACTGTCGCGCAAGCCGCAGGCGTGCCCGCAGAAGATATTATGAGTTCGGATCTGTATGTATACACGCGGGAGAATGGCACGGTATTCGGTGCGGACAATGAATTTATCGCCTCCCCCAAGTTAGACGATCTCGAATGCTCGTATGCATGCATGCAGGGTTTTCTTGCCGCAAAAAGCAGCAGTGCGATTCCGGCATGCTGCATCTTTGACAATGAGGAGGTCGGCAGTTCGACCAGACAGGGCGCGGCATCCTCCTTCTTACGCGATACATTGCACCGCATCACGCTTGCGCTCGGCATCGATGAGGAATCCTATCAGCAAATGCTGGCAAAAGGCTTGCTCGTATCCGCGGATAACGCGCATGCGATGCATCCGAACCACCCCGAGTATGCTGATGCGGCAAACGGTCCCCAGATGAACGGCGGTGTTGTGATCAAAAACAACGCAAATCAGCGCTATGCAACCGATGCCGTGTCGGCGGCGCTCTTCAAAAGCGTCTGCGAAAAAGCAGGTGTCAAGGTGCAGACCTTCTCGAACCGATCGGATCTTCCCTGCGGCACGACGCTTGGGAATCTGGCAAGCACATTCGTGCCTGTCAAGACCGTGGATATCGGCCTTGCACAGCTTGCGATGCATTCTGCCTATGAGACCGCCGGCGCATACGATGTAGACGATCTCTGCAAGGTAATGGCAGTTCTGTTTAGCGAAAATGAATTCTCCGTGCAGTAAACGGCATATCCTGTATATATATTCTTTGGAGGTACACATATGAAAGCTCTTTTGATCTGTGGCAGTCCGAATGAAAATGGCTGTACCTATACCGCGCTCTGCGAGGTGGAAAAAGCATTGCATAAAAACGGTGTAGAAACCGAGATCTATCAGATCGGCAAAGCGCCGATTTCCGGTTGCCGCGCTTGCAAGGCGTGCTACAAGCTCGGCCGTTGCGCGGTCAATGACGGTGTAAACGAGCTCGCGGCGCGGCTTGACGAGTTTGACGCGATCGTGATCGGCTCCCCTGTTTACTACGCGGGTGCAAACGGATCACTCATCTCCTTCCTCGACCGCCTGTTCTATTCGGGCGGACGCAAGATGGCAGGCAAGGTGGGTGCCGCGATCGTCTCCTGTCGCCGCGGCGGTGCGTCGGCAGCGTTTGACCAACTGAACAAGTATTTCGGCATCTCGAACATGGTCGTTGCCACCTCGCAGTACTGGAATCAGGTACACGGCAACACCGTGGAAGAGGTTTTGCAGGACGGTGAGGGACTGCAAACCATGTGTACGCTCGGCGAAAACATTGCATGGTTGCTCCGCTTAATCGAATGCAGCAAGCAAAACGGCATCGAACCGCCGAAGTATGAGACGGAAAAGATCCGCACAAACTTCATACGATAGAATAAGGAAACCGCCCAGCGGGCGGTTTCCTTATTCAGACTACTGACAAAGCCTATCTCAAAAGCGAGATAGGTTTTGTTTTGATTGA
>CAYQBT010000095.1:0-6286 GCA_964415775.1 uncultured Lachnospiraceae bacterium | reverse complement strand
CCGCACCATCCCGATCATCATTAATGATTCGCAGGGGTATCTGCAGTACTCCCCCTACGTGTATTACAACGTTCATTGCATTGCCTTCAACGGTGAGCATACGCCCATGAAGATCGACCGTGCCGCATTCGGCAAACTGCTCGATTTTGTCACGCTGTTCCCGCACTATTTCCTCGGCTCGAATGCCGATCTGCCGATCGTCGGCGGATCGATCCTCAGCCACGACCACTTCCAGGGAGGTAAATACGAGTTTGCCATGACCAAGGCGCCGATTGAGAAGGAGCTCACCTTCAAGGGCTTTGCGGATGTAGAGGCAGGCATCGTGAAGTGGCCGCTTTCCACCATTCGCCTTTCCGGTACAGACCGCGAGCGCATCATCGAGCTTGCGGATAAGATTCTCCACGCATGGCGCGGCTACACCGATGCAGAAGCGTTCGTCTTTGCCGAGACAGACGGGGAGCCGCACAACACCATCACCCCCATCGCGCGCCGTCGCGGCGACAAGTATGAGCTGGATCTGGTGCTGCGCAACAATATCACCACCGAGGAGTATCCGCTCGGCGTGTATCATCCGCATGCAGAGCTGCACCACATCAAGAAAGAGAACATCGGTCTGATCGAGGTCATGGGACTTGCAGTTCTGCCCTCCAGACTGAAAAACGAGATGGATCTGCTCAAAAAGGCGATCCTTGCAGGCGAGGATCTCTACAAGGATGAAACGCTTGCAAAGCACGCCGATTGGGCATACGCTTTTATGAAAGAACAGACGGTCACCGCAGAGAATATCGACAAGATCGTCGAAAGCGAGATCGGCATGGTCTTTGCCGAGGTGCTTGTACACGCAGGCGTGTATAAGTGCACTGAGGAAGGCAGAAAAGCCTTTGACCGCTTTGTTAGATATGTGAATCAGTAAAGAAAACCCCGAGCCTTCTCACAAGGCTCGGGGTTTTTGCGTGCCGCAGTTGAAACCCGTGGGAATGTATGCTATACTGAAAATATAAACTTGAATGTACAGGTGCCGTGTTATGTCCAAAAAACTGTTTGTGCAAGCGATTGCAAAATTTCTGCTCGGCGTTGTACTTGTGGGGCTGCTTATCTTTTTGCCTGCGGGTACGCTCGCCTTTTTTAACGGTTGGTTACTTATGGGGATTTTGTTTATTCCGATGTTCTTTGCAGGAATTGTGATGATGGTGAAGAACCCCGAGTTGTTAAAAAAGCGACTGGATGCTAAAGAAAAGCAAAGCGAGCAAAGCCTTGTGGTAAAGCTTAGCGGCTTGATGTTTCTTTGCGGCTTTGTGGTTGCAGGTCTGCAGTATCGCTTTGATTTTTTCCTGCTTCCAAGGGTTGTTTCTATCCTTGCGGCAGTTGTTTTTCTCGCGGCGTACCTTTTGTACGCAGAGGTGCTTCGGGAGAACACCTACCTGTCACGCACGATTGAGGTGCAGGAGAATCAAACGGTGATCGATACCGGTCTATACGGCATTGTCCGTCATCCGATGTACAGCGCGACCTTGCTTTTGTTTCTCGCAATGCCGCTTGTTTTAGGCTCGGTGTTCGCCTTTGTGATCTTTCTTGCGTATCCCTTCCTGATTGCCAAGCGGATCCGCCACGAAGAAGCCTTTTTGGAAAAGGAGCTTGCCGGCTATCGTGCCTACAAGGAAAAGGTGAAGTATCGCCTGATCCCGTTTGTGTGGTGACGCTAAATATGCCGGAATTGTCTCTAAGTTGACAAGTTTGCCGAAATGTGCTAAAATAGCCATGTCTGTTATGACATGGCTATTTTTTGTGAGGTTTACCGTGAAAAGAATATACATATTCTTCTTTGCCGTTTGCCTGCTTTCGGCGGTGCTGCTTCGCGCAGCGCACGCGGAGGAGGGAATTGCAAGCGGCATCTATACAATTCAGAATAAAGCGGACGGCACCTACCTCAATGCCTTCGACTTTGCCTATGCCAAGGACGGCAATGCCTATACGGCGAAGTACAGCGGCGAGGAGGGCGAAAATATCCTCGTGCTTAAGCAAGAGGACGGATCCTATCTGCTCTATCCGCAGAGCGAGGGCGGCAAGTACGCCTTCTTTGTGGCGGACGGCGCGGTCGGTACGCGCGTTTCCAAGGCAGAAGCCCTGACAAGCGGCTCGTATTTCCGCATTGGCCCCGACGAAGGCGGATACACGATCTCCACTGCGGACGGCAAGGTGCTCGGCACGACCGAAAATCAGGAGCTCTACCGTATGCGGCTGGTTCTGACCGAGGAATACAGCGGCGCGGATACACAGCTTTGGGAGATGAAGGCGGTTCCGCTCTCGTCTTTTGAGTTGAAGACGGTCACCGACGAGGTCCGTGTCAACAGCGTCAGCGCGGTGTACGCCGTCGTGAAGCCTGCGTATATGGCGAACTTTGTGAAATGGTCTTCCAGTGATGAAAGCATTGTAATGATCGACGACGACGGTAGTTTTTGTGCGCTGTCTGCCGGTACGGTAACCGTCACCGCCACGATCAACGAGTTTACGGCGAGCATCAAGGTAAACGTGGTGGACAAGGCGGCACCCACCTGGTACAGCCAGCATTTGACCACAAACGGCGGCTGGCATGCCGATGAACTGGAAAATGTCTACTTCTATTCCGGCTCGTATAAGCGCTTTATCATCAACGGCTTTAACCGTGCGCTGGACTGGATGGACGAGGGCTGCGCAATCACCGCGGTGGCAATGGTGCTGAAGAATCTCGGTGCGCGGTATGAGGGCGGCTATGACTTCCGCTTTGAGGCGGACGGAAACCTGGAGGCAGATCCGTATACCGTAGCGCTCGCCAATACGGGGAACCGCGGACTGACCGAGCCAAAGGGCACGCTGTACTACAATCCCGTTATGACGAATCTGCGCGCGATCACCTCGCGCTTTACGCTTTACGGACAGCCGATCACCTACCAGACGACCTACGGGGTCACCAAAGCAAAGCTGAAGGCAGAGCTGGATGCACATCCCGAAGGGGTGATCGTCTACATGAAGAACAGTTACAACGGTTCGCATTATATCGTGGTGACCGAGTGCGTCAATCCCACGGCGGCAAATGCGAATGATTACCGCTTTAAGATCTATGATCCGTCCGGACTGCACGGAACATCGGACGGCGAGAATGTTTTGTTTGAAAAGTCGATCTCGTATGTGACGATGCGCTATCGCTATACGCATTTTGTGAATATGATCACATTTGATATTGCGCCAAAGGAGCAGTAAATATGGAACGAAGCTATATTTTGCAAAAGGAATATGACATTGTCGTCGTCGGCGGCGGTGTTGCCGGTGTGGCGGCGGCGGTCACGGCGGCGCGAAGCGGTGCAAAAACGCTGTTGCTCGAAAAAACGGCGGCGCTTGGCGGTCTTGCGACCATCGGACTTATCAACTGGTGGGAGCCGCTCTGCAATGCCGAGGGCAAAAAGTTGATCTCCGGCGTTTCCGAGGAGATCCTGCGCCGGACGATCAAGCATTGTATGCATCGCCTGCCCGAGGCTTGGCAGACCGAGGGCATTTGGGAGCAGGAGACAAAGGATCGCTTTGTCACGCACTTTTCCCCTACGGTCATGTCGCTGGTGCTGAATGAGATGCTGCTCGAAGCGGGCGCGGATATCCGCTATGACGCGCTTGCAACTTACCCCGATATGGACGGCAAGACCGTGCGCGGCGTGGAGGTTGAGACGGTCGGCGGCAGAGAGTATTACACCTGCCGTGCGCTGATCGACGCAACCGGTACCTGTATCATGTTCCATCGCGCGGGCGCACCCTGCCGCGATGGCGAAAACTATATGTCCTACTATTCGCACATCACCGATTTCGCTCCCGGCAAAGAGTACAATATGCTGAAAGTCCGCGGCTGGCATATCAGCGGCTCGGGCATGTCCGGCAAGGGACACCCTGAGGGCTTCCCCTACTATGCGGGGGTGACCGGCGACGAGGTGACAAATTACATCATCAAGGGGCAGACCTTGCTACTGGACGAGATCAAGCAAAAGGATCCGCGCGCGCAGGAGATCGTCGCACTGCCGATGATGCCGCAGTTCCGCATGATCCGCCACATCGTCGGTGCTTATGAGATGACGATGGACGATCTCTATAAACCGCATGCCGATTCGATCGGTACCTGCCCCTATTTCGGGCACAAGGGCTATTGGTTTGAGATTCCTTACGGAACGCTGTGCGTGCCCGAATTCCCGAACCTGTATGCCGCAGGCAGAGTGATCTCCGCGCACGGCGGCGCATGGGATGCAACCCGCGTGATTCCCGTAGCCTGCCAGACCGCCGAGGTCGCGGCACGCGCCGCAGTCCTCGCGCTCCGCGAGAATGTATCTGCAGAGAATGTTGATGTTCCCACTTTGCAGGGCATACTCCGTTCCACCGGCTGGCGCATCCACTTTGATGAGAAGCTTTGATACAGGTGCTTTTTGAGGTGTAGTAATGGAAATTTTGCTTTGTTGGCTTGCGATGCTTGGCTTGGGAATCTATTTCTGGGCATCTAAAAAGCAGATTGTTGTCGGCAAGATACTGATCGCGATCAGCGTTTTGTGCGCTGTGATTTTCGGTGGACTCATCGGTGTTTTGGTTATTGCTTTTACTGCAACGCATACTATCTTTTTCAATACACTTCTATTTTTGGGTGGTGTATGGTTGATAATGGCGGTCACGGCAGTGCTTTTTGGCTTGTTGAAGAAAAAGAGATTCTGGATCCCGCTTCTTTGTGCTTTCGTGATCCTCATCGGCGCAACGGTGGCGGGGATTGCGTATCAGACCTATGAAGATAATCTCCCGACCGTCGGCGAAGGCGACTTGCTGTATCAGTACCTGCCGTGCAGGGAGAACACCAAAGCGGTATCCTTGGAGGATCCGTCCAAGCTAACGCTTGCGGACGATTTGCCGCGCATGGACGGCGCGACCGCTCTGTACCCGATCTATGCGTCCTTTGCCAAGGCGGTCTATCCCATGGCGACTGAGGATGAGAAAAATGCGATCGATGAAATTGTTTTTTGTACCACGACCACCGAGGCATACAACCGTATCGTCACCGGAAAAGCGGATATTATCTTTGTGGCAGGACCGTCTGCCGAGCAGGAGCAGTTTGCAAAAGACAACGGCGTAGAGCTTGTGTACACGCCGATCGGCAGAGAAGCGTTCGTCTTTTTTGTCAACAGCAAGAATCCCATCGACAATATTACGCTTGAACAGATCCAAGGCATTTACAGTGGAGAAATTACCGAATGGAGCGCGCTTGACGTGCCGAATCTCGGAAAGATCCGCGCCTTTCAGCGCGATGCAGGCAGCGGTAGCCAGACGGCGCTCGAAAGATTGATGGAGGGAAAAGAACTGATGGAAGCACCGCGCGAGGATGTCATTGACGGCATGGGCGGCATCATCAAGCGTACTGCCGACTACAAGAACTATAAAAATGCTATCGGTTACTCTTTCCGCTTCTATTCCACCGAAATGGTGCAGAATGAGCAGATCAAGCTGCTGAAGCTCAACGGTGTCGCACCGACGCTTGAGAACATCGAAAACGGAACCTATCCCGTTGCATCCTATTTTTACGCGGTCACACGCAGTGATGCAAGTGAGAATACAAAACTGCTCCTCGACTGGATCCTTTCGGAGCAGGGACAGGCAATCATCGAAAAAGTCGGATATACTCCGCTATATTGAATACAAAAACGACAGGATGGGACATCCTGTCGTTTTTGGTTATATGCTGTGTATTGATTTTGCGGCGCAATTGTGCTATACTGAATGTATCAGTATCGTAGGAGGAAGCCAAAGTGAGTTACAAGATTTTTGAAATTGATCCGTATCTTAAGCCGTATGCCGCGGATATTGAACTCAGGATGCAGAACTATGCCAGAAAAAAGCAGGAGCTTCTGCAAGAGGGCGAAACGCTTTCGGATTTTGCAAACGGCCACAAATACTTTGGATTCCATAAGGTAAAGAACGGGTGGGTGTACCGCGAGTGGGCACCCGGTGCCGACGCGCTCTATATCATGGGAGACATGAACGGCTGGAACCCGACAAGCTTGCCGATGACCAAGAAGGAAAACGGCGTTTACGAGATCTTTTTGACCGGCGAAAACACGCTGTATGGCGGTTGCAAGGTCAAGACTGTCGTACAAAAGGACGGGGCTCTTCTCGAGCGCATCCCGCTGTATGCACGCCGCGTGGTGCAGGATCCGGTGAACCGCACCTTCTGCGCGGAGATCGTGGACGAAGCACCGTATAAATGGAAGAAAAAGACCTTTAAGAGAGCAAA
>CAYQBT010000094.1:0-6298 GCA_964415775.1 uncultured Lachnospiraceae bacterium | reverse complement strand
GATCTGCTGCTCGGAGAGAGCGAGGTGCGCTCCTCAGTGAAATTCTGGCGGGGAGCGGGCATCCTCAAAAGCGGCGGCAGTGCAAGACCCGCCGCCGAAAAAGCGATGATGCCGCTCCGCGAAACGCGCCGAACCAAGCTAAACACCGACGAGCTCTGCAAAATTGCCGAAAACAACCCGGAATTCAAGCAGCTTCTCGATATGGCACAGCAGACGGCAGGCTGGATCTTTAACACACACGAGATCGAGATCCTTGCGCGGCTGTACTCCGAGCTGAAGCTATCCGGCGAGTACATTTTAGCCATGATCGGCTATTTTATCTGCCGCCGCGAGCGCTCCTTACCCTATGTGGAGGAGGTCTGCTACGACTATGCCGTGAAAAAAGGCATTACCACCGCCGAGGATTTAGAAGCAAGACTGCGGTGGCTGGAGCGTTTTGACGGACGCGCGGGCAGGATCCGCACCATGTTCGGCATCGGCAGCCGCGACCTGATCGGAAACGAGGAGGCGATCCTCACCGATTGGTTTGACAAATACGCCTTTTCGGACGACGTGATCCGTCTTGCCTACGAAAAGACGGTAAAGCAGATCGGCAAAGCCTCGATCGGCTATGCAAACACGATCCTAAAGGATTGGCACGAAAAAGGTATAAAAACCGTGGAGGATGCAAAAAAAGCATCCCAGAGATCCCCTAAAAAGCAAAGCGCCGGCGCAGGTGCAAAGGCAAGCATCGCCACACAAAGCTTTACCGTGGAAGATGCCTTCCAAAAAGCGCTGGAGCGTTCTTACGGAGAGAAAAAAGAATGAGTTTCAACAGCCGGAATTATTACGAACTGAAAGAAGCGTTCGCCAAAAAGCATCTTGCCGCCGCGGAGCGTGCCGAAGCGCGCGCCGCCGCGCTTGCGGACAAGATCGAGGGTCTTGCAGAGATCGATGCCGCCCTTGGCGCAACTGCCGCCCGCATCATGGGTGCGGCACTTGCGGGCAAGGATGGCTTGGAGGCGCGTATCCAAACGATCAAGCGCGAGACCGAGGAGCTGCGCGAGGCGCGCGCCGCCCTGCTGAAAGCGCACGGTTACCCCGCCGACTACACCGACGTGCACTATGATTGCGAAAAGTGCAAGGATCTCGGCTTTGTGGACACCAAGATCTGCGAATGCTTCAAAAAGGCACTTGTCTTGCGCGGCTACGAGTCCTCGGGGCTCGGTGCGCTGATCGGCAAGCAGACCTTTGACAACTACAGCCTTGCCTATTTTTCGGGCGACGACCGCGCACGGATGCAGCAGAACTTTGACAAATTGCGCGACTATGCCGATTCCTTTACCATCGAGAGCGATTCCCTGCTCTTAATGGGCGGCACGGGGCTTGGCAAGACGCATCTTTCCAGCGCGATCGCAAAGACGGTCATCGACCGCGGCTTTGACGTTTTATACACCTCGGTTCTGCATATGATCGCGGAATTTGAGAAAACTAAATTCCGTGGGGAGGAGGATAGCACCGACCGCTATTTCTCCGCAGAGCTGCTCATCGTGGACGATCTCGGCACCGAGCTCGGCGGAAGCTTCTCCGAATCCTGCCTCTACAACGTCATCGACACGCGTATCTGCAAGGGACTGCCGACCGTGATCAGCACCAATCTGACTGCGGCACAGCTCTCCGAGCGATACACGGGCAGACTCTTCAGCCGTCTGCTCGGCGTATACAAGCCTCTCCTCTTCTGCGGCAAAGACGTGCGCTTCGAGAAAAGGTAAAAACATGTACATCATCTCACCACGGCAAAAACGGGCGATTCGTGAATCGCCCCTACGGTATGTGCGTTGCCGTGACGATGTTGTAATGGCTACATTGTAGGGGCGATTCACGAATCGCCCGCATACACACCATCAACCGTAGAAAGGAGCTCTATGAAGGACGGATTTATCAAGGTCGCGGCGTATAGCCCGCACGTCACACTTGCTGATCCTGCAAGTAATGCGAAAGCGGTCATCGCCGCCATGCGCCGCGCCGAAAAAAGCGGTGTGAAGCTGCTCGTTTTGCCGGAGCTCTTTCTGTCCGGCTATACCTGCGGCGACCTCTTTTTCCAAACCAAACTGCAAGAGGACTGCGTAGCCGCGCTGTCCGACATTCTGGATGCGACCTCCGACTGCCACGTGCTGACCGCGGTGGGACTGCCTTTGCAGTTCGGCACCCGCCTGTATAACTGCGCGGCGGTGCTCTATGGCGGAAGTCTCCTCGGCATCGTGCCGAAAACCAATCTGCCAAACTACAACGAATTCAGCGAGGGACGCTATTTTGCCGAAGCGCCAAGCGAAAACTATCCCGTCACCCTTTGCGGATTTTCGGTTCTCTTCGGTACAAAACAGCTCTTTTCCCTCTCCGCGATCCCGCATTGCAAGCTTGCGGTGGAGATCTGCGAGGATCTGTGGGTAACAAGCGCGCCCTCCTCCTCCCACGCGGCGGCGGGCGCGACCATAATCGCAAACCTCTCTGCCTCCAGCGCCGTCATCGGCAAAAGCGATTACCGCCGACTGCTGGTCACCTCGCAATCGGCGCGCTGCTCCTGCGGCTATATCTACGCGACCGCCGCGGACGGCGAATCCACGACCGACCTCGTCTTTTCGGGCAACAACATGATCGCCGAGGACGGAATCGTGCTTGCCGAGAGCCGTCCGTTTGCCCCCGACAGCTTTCTTGTCACCGAGATCGACTGCGAAAAGCTGGCGGTCGACCGCGTCAAGATGAACACCTTTGGCAAATTCGACCCCGCGGGCTATGCGTATATCGAATGCGCGTGCGCGAGGGAGGAGACCGTGCTGACGCGCTCTGTCGATCCGCATCCCTTCGTGCCCGCCTGCAAGGCAGACAGCGACTGCCGCTGTGACGCGGTGCTTTCGATCCAGGCACACGGCCTTGCCCGCCGCATCGAAGCGGCAAACGCCAAAACGCTCGTCATCGGCATTTCGGGCGGTCTGGATTCCACACTTGCCCTCATCGCGTCGGTGCGCACGCTCGAGCTTCTGAAAAAACCAATGACCGATATTTTGGCGGTCACGATGCCCTGCTTTGGCACCTCGGAGCGCACCCTCTCGAACGCGGAACTCCTCTGCAAAGCCCTTGGCACCCGCTTTACCGAGATCGACATTACGGCATCGGTAAACCGACATTTTTGCGACATCGGGCAGGATCCCGACACCCACGATGTCACCTATGAAAACGCACAAGCGCGTGAGCGCACGCAGATCTTAATGGATATAGCCAACAAGGAAAACGGGCTTGTGGTCGGTACGGGCGATCTCTCCGAGCTTGCGCTCGGCTTTGCGACCTTTGGCGGCGACCAAATTTCGATGTACGGCGTGAACGCCTCGGTGCCGAAAACCTTAGTGCGCCATATCGTGCGCCACGCCGCCGAGCAATATCGGGCGGCAGGCAAAACCGAACTGGCCGAAACGCTCCTTGACGTGGTGAACACCCCCGTCAGCCCCGAGCTGCTGCCGCCGAAGGACGGTGAGATTGCACAGGTGACCGAAGAAATCGTCGGCCCCTACGAGCTGCACGACTTCTTCCTCTATCACATGCTGCGCTACGGCGCACGGCCGAGAAAGATCTTCCGCCTTGCGTGCTATGCGTTCGGCGGCAAATATGACGCAAAAACGGTTGCAAAGTGGCTTTCGGTGTTTGTCCGCCGCTTCTTTGCACAGCAGTTCAAGCGTTCCTGCCTGCCGGACGGGCCAAAAGTCGGCTCGATTTCTCTTTCACCGCGCGGCGATTTCCGCATGCCGTCCGATGCATGCGCCGCCGCATTCCGAGAAGAGGCAGAAAAGATCTTGGAGGAAGTGAAATAACCCCGTAGGGCGGGGGCTTGTCTCCCGCCGTAACAACATCGTGCCACGGCTTGCGGGGCGTCGAGGACGTCGCCCCCTACAGGTTGGTGCGTACCCATGACGATTTCGTAGGTTTTAAACCGTGGGGGCATAGCGACGCAAGCGTCGCATTACAGTGTTCGCCCGCATATACAAAAAATCCCGTTTGAAAGACGGACATGCGCCGACTTTCAAACTCCTTAACGGGTCGCGTGCGGTGAGCACGATGCGAGTGCACGACCCGCTCCAGTCGAAAACCTTGGGTTTCGACTGATTTCACAGAGTAGAGCGACGCGCGTGAAGTGTCATCCCGACGGGGAGTTGCGGGATGAACGAAGGCTTTTTGCCGCGGTGCGCCGCCCGCATCCCGCTGTTAACCCCTGGTACATCCAGCAGATTAACAATAAGGATAGCGGGCATTCTATGCCCGCTATCCTTATGTGGGAAGACTCTATTTTTAAAATAGGAGGCTTCACTATGCACAGAACCAAACCCAAAATGCTCGTCCGCATTGCCTTGCTTGCGGCGATCAGCATCATCCTTGGCAAATTTCTCGCCTTTAACATTGGCGACTGGTTCCGCTTCAGCTTTGAAAATCTGCCGCTTCTCTTCTGCGGCTACCTCTTCGGCGTGCCGAGCGGCATTCTCTGTGCCGTCGTCGCCGATCTTGTCGGCTGTCTTGTGCGCGGATACTCGATCAACCCGATCATCACGCTGGGCGCCGCCGCGCTCGGTGCCGCCGCAGGCTGCTTTGGCAAAAAAGGCTTCTGCAAAACGCCGCGCCTCTCCCTTTCGGTCGCCGTAGGACACCTTGTCGGCTCGGTGATCTTAAAATCAGTCGGCATCCATGTCTTTTACGCTACGCCGTACGCCGCACTGCTCTGGCGACTGCCAAGCTACGCCGCCGTAGCACTGCTGGAATATACCGTGATCCGCATCCTGCTAAACAGCAAAGGCTTTGCAAACATTCTGGAGAAATGACTATGACATATACCGAAGCTTTAGAATACATCCACTCGGTCTCCTGGAAAGGCAGTGTACCGGGGCTTTCGCGCATCAGGGAGCTCTGCGACCGCATGGGCAATCCCGAAAAGGGACTTCGCTGTATCCATATCGGCGGCACCAACGGCAAGGGCTCGACCGCCGCATACCTCACCGCGGTGCTCCGCGCCGCGGGCTACCGCGTGGGCACCTTTACATCCCCCTATGTGCGCACCTTTAACGAACGCATTGCCGTGGACGGGCGCCCCGTGTCGAACTATCTGCTCGCCAAAGCGGTCGAGGCGGCAAAGCCGCACGCGGACGAAATGGCAGACCGCCCCACCGAGTTTGAGCTGATCACGGCGGTGGGCTTTGAGGTCTTCCGCCGCAAAAAGGTGGACATCGTGGTGCTGGAGGTGGGACTCGGCGGCAGATTTGACTCGACCAATGTCATCGAGTCCCCCCTGCTGTCGGTCATCACAGGCATCGCCTTTGACCACATGCAGCTCCTCGGCGATACGCTTGGCAAAATCGCGTGGGAAAAGGCGGGCATCTTAAAGCAAAGCCTCCCCGCGGTGACGGCAAGGCTTGCCGACGAGGCAAAAGCGGTCATCGAAGCAGAAGCAAGCGAGAAAAACTGCGCGCTTACCGCGGTCGATCCCGAAGAGATCACGGTACACACGGATACACTCGACGGCATCGTGATGGACTATAAGGACAGAAAGAACCTGTGCACCACGCTGATCGGCGGCTATCAGCCGCGCAATATCGCGCTGGTGCTGGAGGCAGTGGACGCACTGCGCGAGATCGGGATCGCTATCCCCGAGGAAGCGGTCTACAGCGGCATTGCCGAGGCAAAATGGCCCGCGCGGTTTGAGCTTTTGCAAAAGGAGCCGCCCGTGGTGTTCGACGGCGGACACAACGAGGAGGGCGTGCGCGCCGCGACCGAAACGGCAAAGCGCGTATTCGGCGGCAAAAAGGTCGTGATCCTAAGCGGCGTGATGGCGGACAAGGCATACGCGCCGATGGCGGATCTGATCGCACCGCTCGCGCACGCGGTCTTTACCTTAAAGCCCGACAATCCGCGCGCCATGGACGCGGACGCTCTTGCGGCGGTGTACACCGCGCGCGGCGTTACGGCAAAGGGGTACCCCACCGTTGCCGCGGCGCTTCGTGCCGCCCGCGCCTATGCGGAAAAAATCGGTGCGCCGCTCCTCATCCTCGGCTCGCTGTATTTATATAAGGATATTTATAAGCATTTTTGAGGATTTGCACCCGCGTACAACATCAAACCGTGGCATGCGGGCGATTCGTGAATCGCCCCTACGGGTGTGTGCGTTCCCATAACGGTAAAAGATCCTGCAAACCCGAAATGGGGTTGCAGGATCTTTCTTTTTTATCTGTTTTTATCGGTCTCGTTCATGCCGTACTGGCTCATGAGACGCTTGTTGAACTCC
>CAYQBT010000093.1:0-6319 GCA_964415775.1 uncultured Lachnospiraceae bacterium | reverse complement strand
TTACGGCATTTTACAACAGTTTGAACAAAAATATTTTTTATTTTTGTAAATATTTTCTCATTGAATCTTTTTTTATAAAAACTATTGACAACCGGATATATTTGCTTTATAATATTCACGACGAGAAAAACTGTATCATTTGAGACACTTTTAGTATAGCATCCTGCAAGAAAAATGTCAATTCCCTTCTGCAAAAACAAGATTCGTCAATTTGTAGAATTTTTAACGATAAATTTATAACGAAGTGTGCACCTTTCACAAAAATATTCTGCAAACCGCTTGCAATACCGCTTCTAATCTGCTATAATTCTTTTGTTAGGAATGTTTTAATCAACAAAGGAGGTGCGTCTTTTGAATATTCTCGTTTGTATCAAGCAAGTACCCGGCTCGAGCAATGTCGAGGTCGATCCGGTAACGGGAGTGCTCAAGCGCGACGGCGTTGCCAGCAAGATGAATCCGTACGATCTGTACAGCATCGAGCTTGCAATGTCTTTGACAGAAAAATACGGCGGTCAGGTGGAGACCATCACCATGGGGCCTCCCCAGGCAAAATCGGTCATCGTGGAGTCGATCTGCATGGGTGCGAAGAAAGGCACCGTGCTCAGCGACCGCAAGTTTGCAGGTGCAGACGTGCTTGCAACCGCGTATACCATTTCGCAGGGTATCCGCAAGGTGGGCGAGTTTGATCTGGTGCTCTGCGGCAAGCAGACGACCGACGGCGATACCGCACAGGTCGGTGCAGAGGTGGCAGAATACCTCGGCATCCCGCACGTAGCAAACGTTCTTTCGGTAGAAGAGATCAAGGACGGCAAGGCGTATGTCACCGTTTCTCTGGATGATATGGTCGTAAAAGAGAGCGTAAAGCTCCCCTGCGTGCTCTGCGCAGAGGGCGACATCAACTCTCCCCGTCTGCCCTCTTACAAGGTGCAGAAAACCGTTACCGACGATATGGTACGCTTCATTTCCTTTGCCGAATTCGAGGATCAGGATGCAAATCACTACGGTCTGAACGGCTCGGCAACACAGGTTGAGCGTATTTTCCCGCCTGAAAAGAACACCGAAAAGCATAGCATCACCGGCGACTCGAAGGCACAGGCAGAGGGCATCTTTGACCTGCTTGTCAGCCGCAAACTGATATAAGGAGGCGTCTTATATGGGAACTTTAAAGATCAATCAAAACCTTGTAAACGCCGAAACTGCCGAGGCGCTGGTCAAGGTATGTCCGTTCAACGCGATCAGCTATGACGGTGCGAAGCTCGACATCAGCGCGGCGTGCAAGATGTGCAAAATGTGCATCCGTAAGGGTCCCGCCGGCGTGATCGAGTATGTAGAGGAAGAGGCCGCTCCCGCAGTGGACAAGTCTCTGTGGAACGGTGTCTGCGTATACGTTGACCATGCAGGCGAGCAGATCCACCGCGTTACATATGAGCTGATCGGCAAGGCAAAAGAGCTTGCCAAGGTAATAAACCATCCGGTCTATGCACTCATCATCGGCAAGGATGCCGCAAAGAGTGCGAAAAAACTGCTCCGCTACGGCGTAGACAAGGTGTTTGTCTACGAGGATGCGGCGCTGGAAGACTATCGCATTGAGCCGTATACGGCGGCTTTCTATGATTTCATCGAGAAGGTCAAGCCCTCGAGCATTCTCGTCGGCGCAACCAACCTCGGCCGCCAGCTTGCGCCCCGCGTTGCGGCGCGTTGCCGCGCAGGTCTGACCGCAGACTGCACGGTGCTGGAGATGAAGGAGAACACCGACCTTGTGCAGATCCGTCCCGCATTCGGCGGCAACATCATGGCACAGATCGTTTCTCCCGCTTGCCGCCCGCAGTTCTGCACGGTTCGCTATAAGGTATTTACAGAGCCGAAGCCGAGCGACACCGAGAGCGGCGAGATCGTCATGATGCAGATCGCCAAAGAGGCACTGCACAGCGATATTGAGATCCTCTCCAAGGTGGAAAAGCCGAAGGATATCGACATTTCCGAGGCAGACGTCATCGTGGCAGTCGGTCGCGGTGCCAAGGGTGAGCAGACCCGCGCTATGGCAAAGGAGCTTGCCGATGCACTCGGCGGCGTGCTGGCGTGCACCCGTCCGCTGGCCGAGGAAAATATTATGGATGCCAAGCACCAGATCGGTCTGTCGGGCAGAACCGTCAAGCCGAAGTTTATTCTGTGTCTCGGCATCTCCGGCGCGGTACAGTTTGCGGCAGGTATGAAATCCTCCGACTGCATCGTTGCTATCAACTCAGATAAGAACGCACCCATCTTTGATGTGGCGCATTACGGCATCGTGGGCGACCTGAATGAAATTCTGCCTACGCTGCTTGCAAAAGTAAAGGAGGCGCAGAGTGATGTACAATAAGGTAACTGAAGCGGATCTCGCCGCCCTCCGCGCAATTCTCGGCGAAGATCGCGTGCTCTATGGCGATGCGATCAACCCCGACTACAGCCATGACGAGCTCGGCGGCATCAGCCGTATGCCCGAGGTGCTTGTGCGCGTGCTTTCCACCGAAGAGGTTTCCGCGGTGATGAAATATGCTTACGAGCACACCCTTCCCGTAACCGTACGCGGTAGCGGTACCGGTCTTGTCGGCTCTGCCGTACCAGTTGAGGGCGGTATCCTCATGGAGACCACCCAGATGAACAAGGTGCTGGAGCTGGATGAGGACAACCTCACGATTACCGTACAGCCCGGCGTGCTTCTGATGGAGCTTGCCGCATACGTAGAGGAGCGCGACTTCTTCTATCCCCCCGATCCGGGTGAAAAATCCGCAACGATCGGCGGCAACATCTCGACCAACGCAGGCGGCATGCGCGCCGTAAAATACGGCGTTACCCGCGACTATGTCCGCGCACTGACGGTCGTTCTGCCGAACGGCGAGATCATGCAGCTCGGAAGCAAGGTCGTTAAAAACAGCACCGGCTACAGCCTCAAAGATCTGGTTATCGGCTCCGAGGGTACGCTGGCGATCATCACTGAGGCAGTGCTCAAGCTCCTGCCTCTGCCCAAGACCTCGATCAGCCTGCTCGTTCCCTTCCCGGATATGAAGAGCGCGATCGAGTCGGTTCCGAAGATCATTCGCTCCAAGGTCATCCCGACCGCGATCGAGTATATGTCCCGCGACACCATCCTCTTCTCCGAGAGCTACCTCGGCAAGAAGTTCCCCGACTCGAAAAACGACGCATACATCCTGCTCACCTTTGACGGCAACACCGATGCACAGGTGCAAAATGACATGCAGGTCGTTGCAGATCTGTGTCTGGAGATCGGCGCGCTGGATGCCTACATCGTAGACACCGAGGAGCGCAAGAAGTCGGTCTGGTCGGCACGCGGCGCATTCCTGGAAGCGATCAAGGCATCGACCACCGAAATGGACGAGTGCGACGTTGTCGTACCGCGCAGCAACGTAGACGAGTTCATCAAGTATACGCACAAGATCGCCGAGGATGAGGGTGTACGCATCCCCAGCTTCGGTCATGCAGGCGACGGAAACCTGCACGTATACATCTGCCGCGATGCGCTGGATCAGGATACTTGGGAAGAAAAGCTGGCACATTGCTTTGATCTGATGTACAAGAAGGCCGAGGAGCTCGGCGGTCTTGTTTCGGGCGAGCACGGCATCGGCTATGCAAAGAAGGGCTATATGCGCAGTGCATTCGGCGAGGATCAGATCGCGCTGATGCAGGGCATCAAGGCTGCTTTCGACAAGAAGAACATCCTGAACCCCGGAAAAGTTTGTTATTAAAATAGAAAGGGCACGCAATGCGTGCCCTTTTCGTTACAAAAAAAGCCATCCGTACGGATGGCTTTTTAAATGCTCAGTTTTTTGCCAGCTCCTTGCAGCATGCGCTACAAACGTTCTTGCCGGCGTAATCGACAAGACCTTCCTTACTGCCGCAGAAGATGCAGGAGGGAGAATACTTTTCGAGAACGATGGTGTTACCCTCCACAAAGATCTCAATATCATCGCCGGTAGCGATATCCATATGCTTGCGAAGCTCGATCGGCAAAACGATTCTGCCCAGCGCATCAATTTTTCTGACAATACCGGTAGATTTCATACATGCTCCTCCTATATGCTATAAATTTCTATTAGCTTCTATATTATGGTAATATTTTACCATTTTCGACAGCGTTTGTCAATATGCTTTTTACAAAAATTTGAAAATATTAAAACATTCTGTCAAAGCAAGAGGCATTCTTTACAACTTTGCGGAGGTGATCTTAAAGCGGATCGCCGTGCGCTCTTCGCCGTCAATCTCGATCTCCTCAAAGGAGGGCTGTGCGTACAGCGTAACGCCGGTGGGTGCCAAAAAACCGGATGCGATGGCAATTGCCTTGACCGACTGATTGACAGCACCTGCACCGATTGCCTGAATCTCCGCCTCAGACGTATCACGGATGGCGGCAGCCAGCGCGCCCGCAACCGAATTTGCGCTGGACTTGGACGATACTTTCAAAACATTCATAGGATGACTTCCTTTCTGTCCACTATAAAATTGCTATCTTACAACTACCAGTATACAAAGCAATTGTGACAGAAAAATGACGGAAATAGAAATATTTTGAAAATTCAGCGCACAAAACGGGCAATTTCAGTGGCTTTTGCGCCGTCTGTCGTCACGATTGCGCCACGCAGACGGATCTCGCCGTTTGCCACCGTGAATTTTTGGGGCATGCCGGTGGTCATGCGCCGCAGGATCACCGCGCGGTCGGTACCGAGCACGCCGCCCTCGGGGCCGCACATGCCAAGATCGGTGATGTATGCCGTGCCGCGCGGAAGCAGACATTCATCCGCGGTCTGCACGTGGGTGTGCGTACCGAATACCGCCGCCACTCTGCCGTCGAGATAGTAGCCAAGCGCCTGCTTTTCGGCGGTCGCTTCGGCATGCACATCGACCACGGCGAGGTCGTACCGTCCGTCATGCCGCAAAAGAGCGCGGTCAACGGCTTCAAAGGGATTCGCGCCGTGCTCCATATTCAGCATGCCGACAAGATTCAAGACAAGCACGCGGTATCCGTTTGCTTCAAACACCGTTTCTCCGCCTCCTGGAGCGGCGGCGGGGAGGTTCAAGGGACGCAGTACGTTCGGATTGTCCTCCAGCATCGGATAGAGCGAGTGATTGTGAAAGGAATGATTGCCACCGGTGAGCACGTCCACGCCGCCATCGAGAAGCGTCTGCGCGTCCTCCGCCGAAAGCCCCATGATGTCGCTTGCGTTTTCGCCGTTGGCAATGACCATGTCGATGTGCAACTCACGCCGCAGGCTCCAGAGATTCTTTTTCAAGTATTCTACGGTCTTTCTGCCAACGATGTCGCCGAGAAGTAAAAGCTTCATACAACAATTCCTTTCCTGCTTCCGTATAAAAAACTGCTTTGGACGACCTCCGCCCAAAGCAGTTTGATGCTTATTTTGCGAAATCGACCGTACGGCTCTCGCGGATCACGTGAACCTTGATCTGTCCGGGGTAATCCATTTCGCTTTCGATCTTGACGGCGATCTCGTGTGCGAGAACGGTCATCTGATCGTCCGAAACCTGCTCGGGCTTGACCATTACGCGGATCTCGCGGCCTGCCTGAATGGCAAAGGTCTTCTCCACGCCGGCAAAATCGTTTGCAAGCTCCTCCAGCTTCTGGAGACGCTTGATGTAGTTCTCCAGATCCTCGCGTCTTGCACCGGGACGGGCAGCCGAGATCGCATCCGCCGCCTGTACGATAAAGGCGATGAGCGACTGCGCCTCCACATCACCGTGGTGTGCTTCGATCGCGTTGATAACTTCTTTACATTCCTTGTGCTTCTTGGCGACCTCGACACCAAGCTGAATGTGCGAGCCCTCCACCTCTTGGGTGAGCGCCTTGCCGATATCATGCAGCAGACCTGCGCGCTTGGCAAGCGTGCTGTCCGCGCCCATCTCGTCGGCGATGATGCCCGAAAGCACAGAAACCTCGATCGAGTGGCGCAGAACATTCTGTCCGTAGCTCGTGCGATATTTCAGTCTGCCGAGCAGCTTGATCACATCGGGGTGCAGACCGTGTACGCCGGTCTCGAAAATTGCCTTTTCGCCTGCCTGTTTGATGGAGTTTTCCACCTCGCGGCGAGCCTTTTCCACCATCTCCTCGATTCTCGCGGGATGGATGCGTCCGTCGGCAATCAACTTTTCCAGCGCGATTCTTGCGATCTCGCGGCGAACCGAATCAAAGCCGGAAATAGTGATAACCTCAGGCGTGTCGTCGATGATCAGATCCACGCCGGTGAGCGTTTCGATCGTGCGGATATTGCGTCCCTCACGGCCGATGATGCGTCCCTTCATATCCTCGTTG
>CAYQBT010000092.1:0-6399 GCA_964415775.1 uncultured Lachnospiraceae bacterium | reverse complement strand
CACCAAGCTCATCCTTGCAAGATAAATTGCATAGAAAAAAATCCGACTCACCGAGTCGGATTTTTTGTTGCCCTTCTTCCCCGGGGGAGGCTTAAACTACATGCATCGCCACGGGTACGCACCCCTCGGTAGGGGACGGCGCCTTCGACGTCCCGTTTTGCCGCGGCGCGATGTTTGCACATGCGGGCGACCGCAGGTCGCCCCTACGGTAGGTGAAATGCCATTGCGTACATCGTCACGGCAACACACATAATATAGGGGCATAGCGCCCTCTGGTCGCTATGCCCCTATATTATACTTAATCATACTTTTCTTTTTCCAGAACGATCGCCATGATCGCGCCGCCCTCTCCGTCTCCGCTGATCTCGATGTCCTCGACTCTCCAGCCCTGTTGCAGATACTTTTCGTTGACCGCCATTCTCCATTTATCGTGAAAATAACTGGCGGCAAGATATTGCACCTTGCGGGGCGTGCCGCGCAAGAGATAGTCGGTGGTCACGCCGAAAAAATCCGCTAAGATCGGAATCACCGTAATGTCGGGAAAGCATCCGCCCGTTTCCCACTTACTAACCGTCTTGTCGCTTACACCGATCGCGTCTCCAAGCTCTGTTTGCGTCAATCCTCTTTCGGCGCGAAGAGAAGCGATCCTGCGTCCTACGCTCATTTCATCCATACCCATTCTCCTTTCGGTTTCTATCCCGAGTATACCATAAAACCGCATACAGCGCAACCTGCGGCTACGAGAGTTTGTAAGGAGATTTACAGCGAAAAACTCTACCGTGGGCAGAGAAAAATCACTCCTGCATGATGAGGTAGTACATGCCGGGGAAATGGGAACCGACGTGGAATTTCAGCCAGCCGTTCTCGTACCGCTTTTCGAGCTGTCCGATATAATACCCGTCCGAATTGACCGACCAGATGCGCATACCCTCGCGCTCGGTCTTAATGGCGATCTCAGCGTCGATCACTTCTACCTCAATCGGGCCTGTGCCGAAGTCGATCAGCTTTTCGCCGTCGAACTGCGCACCGCGGCTGCGGGAGCGCCCGATGGTGGAGAGCAGCAGGCAGTCCGCCTTTTCAATAGGCTCGTCGGTCAGGGTAGACAGAGCAATCGTTGCAAAATCGGTGTTGCAAGCCACCGTCATGCCGCTAAGTGTGATCGAAGCGCCCACGGTGCGGTTTGCCACCGCATTACCGAGGAACCCGTACACTGCCTTGGTAGCGGGGGTATCTACAGCGCCGATGCGCTTCGCAACATCCCGCCAAAGCTCGCCCGTGTCCGAAACGATCTTCCTTGGATTCTCGCGGACAAATACCTCCTCGATCGGGCGGATGTCGGCAAGGTCGGACGCGTCGGTGGTGTCGAGCACCGCATCCACGCGGTGGATCTCCATGGCAGTTGCCGGCAGGACGCAGGGATTCTTCGCATAATCGGTCACGCGCGCACCGATCGTCTTCTCCGCCTCCCGTACATCGCCGCGGCGCATCATCAGCGCGCCGTGGTAGAAGAGCCCGAACTTGGACGGATCGTTCCAGCAGGTGAAAATGCCCTCGCGGTAGGACACCGAGCCGATGGTGGAGGAGGTTGCCTCCTTACCGAGCACATCCAAAGAACTAAGGTTTGAGCCATAGGCGTACGTATGGATCATCATGCCGCTCCAACCCTGCAACAGGGCACTTGCAGGAAACCAGATGGGCGCTTCTGCGCGGTAGGAATTGGGCCAGGGCATATCCCACTCGGTCATAACAAAGGGTTGTCCGTGGATACGGGTAGCGCTGCAGGCGGCAAGGCGGCTGTTCTCGAGCTCAGTGAGCGAGCGGTGGAAGGTGCATTTTTCGTACTCGCCCCACTTCCAATCATAGTAATAGTGGTGTCCGTCCTGAAAATCCATCCTTTCCTGACTCTTGACAAGACCGCCGCGGCGCGACCAGTTGGTGCCGCAGATCGGGATCTTTACCCCGACTTCCTCCCGCAGGTAGTCGTACATGCCCTCAAAATACGTTTTGGACAAGTGGATGCGGAAGTCGATCATAGGCTTATCCGTGTTGAAGATCTCGCAACCGTAGGCATCATACTCGATGCCGTTTTCTTTCAGCCACGCGGCAAACATGTCGCGGAACATATCGTCATAATACTTGCTGCTCTTACCGTACAAAGCGTGCGTCTTGTACTCGCTGAACAGATCGTTCTCGTTGGTGATGTCGAGCAGAACAAAGGTCTTATCGTCCTTGTAGGCGATGCCGGTATATTGGTTCACGTGGTTCCAGTAGTTTGCGGCATACTCTTTTTGCAGCTCGATCATGGTGGGATCGTACAGGGCGACACCCTTCATGTTGTCGGAGAGCAGATCCGCATCCACGACGCCGTCCCCCGACTTGAACTTGCGGTAGGTAGTCACGTCGGTCGCGATATAGATGCCCTGCTCCTGTAAGCATTTGATCAGATAATCGTGCCGCTCCATGCAAACGGGATCAAAATGGCGGGTATCTTTCAAGCGTCTGCCTGCCGTCAGGCGGAAGATGTTGGGCGTTGCCCACTCTGCGTCCATCTGATGAAAGCGGACGATGTTACAGCCTGCCTGTGCAAGTCTTACGGCTACCCCCTCGGCATAGGCATGATCGGGGAAGCAGCAGGCGCCGTTGAAGATCACGCCCCAAAAACGGGCGGGCGTGCCGTCCTCAAACTTGAATTTGTCTCCGTCCACCTGACAAAAGCCGTGCTTACCCGCCGGCTTTTCGTCCGCAAACACGTAGGAAATGTCGATCGGCATGCGATCGGGATAGAAGCGAACGGGAATATAGCGTGCCATACAATACACTCCTTGACAGCAAACTGCCGCACGGGAAAAACACCGTGCGGCACTTGATTTTTTATTTCTCGATCTGCTCGCGGAAGAGCTTCATCCACTCTGTTGCGATCAATGCCGAGCCGCCGACGTTCGGATGCACGCCGTCGGGTGCATAATAGGATGCGCCGAGCTTTGCAACCGCCTCGTCAAATTTTGCCTGCAGGGGCAGGAAGTAGCATCCGTACTCCTCGGCAAGCTTTTTTGTGACTTCGGCGTACTTGTATACCTCTTGAAAGCGCTCATAGCGATCGGGCATCTCCTCGGTGGCGCAGGTGCTGCTACCTTCGACCACAAAAGGCTCACAAAGCACAAACTGTATGTTCGGGAGTCTCTTTTTCGTGTCCTCAAGGATCATGCGGTATACCTTTTCGTAGCGCTCAAGATCCACGCCGTTATGCGCGGTGATCTCATGCCAGATATCGTTGATGCCGATCAGGATGCTGACGACATCCGGCTCTTCGTTCCAGAGATGGCACTTGATGCGGGCGTACAGGTCGACAATACGGTTGCCGCTGATGCCCCTGTTCACGATCGTGTATTTGTCAGGTGCGGAGCCGACCAGTCGGTCGCCGATCGAGCGGACATAGCCGACGCCGAGCGCCGACTGCTTTGCGCGGTCTTCGGGATTGCGGTTTCTTCCCGCATCCGTGACGCTGTCGCCGAAAAACAGAATTTTCATGTTGATTCCCTCCTGTATAGAATGAAGAGACTGTAAAGCCTTACCGGCGTGCTCGTAGGACGGGGGTTTACTCCAGCCGTTTCGTACAGCCATATATGCGGCAGGAGCAAGCCCCTGCCCTACAAGAAATCATCCGGACCTCTTGTTACGTCGCTTTATATTTCGTCAGCCATTTGCCGCTTGCAAACCGGATAACGAAGAATGCCGTTCGGAAGATCCAGTCGATGAACATGGCAAGCCATACGCCAAGCACCGAGAGTTCGAATCCAAGCACTAATATGTAACTGAATCCCACGCGGAAAGTCCACATGGAAAACACCGAGATAAACATCGGATAGCGCACGTCGCTTGCCGCGCGGAAGCTGTTGGGAAGCGTGAAGGCAAGCGGCCAGATGAGCGCCGCAAACAGATTGTGCAAAAGGATCAGCGTCAGCGCAAGTCCGCTCGACGCATCCGAGAGCTTGTAGATGCCGATGATCGGCTTTGCAAACAGAGTGAGGAGCACCGCCAAAACGACCATCACCGCATAACCCACGCCGATCAGCTTCTTTGTATACTGCTTCGCCTGTTCCCTCTCCCCCGCGCCGATGCATCTGCCGATCACGGTGATCATGGTCAGTCCCACCGCACCCCCTGCGGCATACTCAAAGGAGGCAAGCGTGTGTGCCACCGCGTTCGCGGCGATCGCCGCCGTACCCAACGTAGAAACAAGGCTCTGGGTGAGAAGCTTGCCGAACTGGAACATACCGTTCTCCATGCCGCTGGGCACCCCGATATGCAAAATGTTTTTGATCATCGGAAGATCGGGACGGTACCGTAGAAGCTTATCCACATAAATGGGATTTTTCGCATTTCCCGAAAGCACCAAAAGCACGACCGCACCGACAATGCGCGAAAAGAGCGTTGCGATCGCGGCGCCTGCCGCGCCGAGGTGAAAGCCGTAGATGAGTATCGCATTGCCCGCGATGTTGATCGCGTTCATGCCCATCGAAATATGCAGAGAGATCTTGGAATTTCCCATGGCACGAAACACCGCCGCGCCCGCATTGTACAGTGCTAAAAACGGATAGGAAAGCGCCGTGAACAAAAAGTAGATCTTTGCGTGTCCCATAACGTCCGCGTCGATCTTGCCGAAAATGAGCGAAAGAAGCGCGCTGCGGAAGAACAGTGCGATGGCCATGATCGCGACCGACACGAAAAGCGCCACATAGTAAAGCTGCTTTGCCGATTTGCATGCGGCGTTTTGATCCTTGCGCCCGAGAAACTGCGAGCAGACTACCGCGCCGCCCGTAGCAAGCGCGGCAAAAATGTTGCTCATCAGAATATTGATCGAATCCACGAGCGAAACGCCCGAAACCGCCGCTTCTCCTGCGCTCGATACCATCATCGAGTCGAACATACCCACCGTAACGGCGAGAATCTGCTCTGCAAGCAGCGGTAGCAGGATCCTTGTCAGATCCTTGCGTGAAAATAGCATAGTTTTATCCCTCTTTCTTTTACCAAAGAAAGTATAGCACACTCGGGACTACTTTACAAGCGTTGCCGTGGAGGTTTTTCCGTCCCAGCTTACTTTCGCACCGAGCGCCTCTGCCACAAACCGTACAGGGAGGTAGGTGCGGTTGCTTGCGGGATCAATGTAGGCGGGAGAATCGAGCGTGGTCTCCACGCCGTTTACCTTTGCCGTACCCTTGCCGACCGTGATCTCGATCTTTATGTCCGCGGTGGTCAGGATCGCCGTGGAGGTCTTGCCGTCCCACTCTACCGCCGCGCCGAAGCTTTCGGCTACAAAACGCACGGGTAGCATCGTGCGGCTGTTTTTGATCACGGGTGCCGCATCCAGCGTCGTGGCAATTCCGTTCAGATAGGCAGTCGTACTGCCGACCGTCATCTTCACCTCGACCGAAGCGCTTGCACCTTTGATCACCTTGACATTTTCACCAAGGGTGAGGGTGGCATTCGGCGCAGAGTTCGCGATCGCGTCATACTTCACCATGCTTCCCTCGGTCACCTGCTCCCATGTGCCGCCAAGCACGGTGATATTGTAAGTGCGCGTGCTACTCAGATTTGCCTCGGAAGCATTAAAGTAGTTTTTGTAGATCGCATCCGAGGAAATGCCGGTATACTTCCACTTGCCGCCGACAAGGTACGGGAAATCGCGGGTGAGCGGACGGTTGTGACAGCTCACGCCCTCGCCCATCACCACGGTGTGGTAATTGCACTCGATCACCGCGACCTCATTTACCGTCTCGGGGGTAAGAATGATATTGTCAAAGTAAACGTCGCTGTTGATACGGATGTATTTAAAATTCAAAACCGCGTTGTTGTGCTCTGCCGTGATCATGAGCGGACCGCTGCGTGCAGGCAGATTCAGCACCGTCGAAGCACTGTATGTACCCATCAGCACGACCGTACCGCCGTTTGGCAGCTTGACGATCGCGCGCTCCAGCGTTGCAAAGGGTGCTTCCTTGGTACCCTCGTAGGTATCCTTGCCGTCCTTTTCGGAAACGTAGACAGTCGGCAGCGTGGGGAGCTTCTCAAACACGCCGGTATAGTGCGTTTCTCTCTCTAAAGAGGTGCCCTCAAAGAGCGGCTGTGCCGTAGCGGTGGGCACGGTGGGCTTATCCTTCGAGCCGGCAACGAGTTTTCCGTCCTCGGTGAACCACGCAAGATCCAGACACGTGCTTCTCGGACTGCAAAGCGGGTTGGTGAAGTCCTTGACGGTCGCCGTACCGGTGCCGACGTAATTGAGCGAATTGCCGGTGCGGTGCGCGTGGTACACGATCAGAAGATCCTTGCCGTTCGGCGCCTCTACAAAAGAGTGGTGACCGGTGCCGTACAGATGGGCGTTCTGATTGTCCTTATAGTCGAGGT
>CAYQBT010000091.1:0-6426 GCA_964415775.1 uncultured Lachnospiraceae bacterium | reverse complement strand
AAATTTACAAAAACGGCACGGTGCAAAAAAGTGATCTGCCGCCCGCCTTTATCGAGCGGTGCCGCCACGCGGATAAGATCTTAGAGGAGATCGAGATCGAAAACCGCAGGGTATTAAAAGGACTGCTCCGGGAGGACAAAACCCGTGCTTTTGCCGTAGATTACGCGGTTTTTGCCCGCGTTTTGTCCGAAGCGTTGCAAAAAAACGAGGCGGAATATGCGCCGAATACGGCGGCAAGAGAGAGGGTTCTCGAAGCGTTTGGGAGAATCTCTTTTGCAGCCGACAGCGTGGGCGTTTACGGTGAGAGGTGTAAAAACGTGTACGCTTTTCGACTCGGATCCTCCGCCATGAAATGCAAGGCGGAGGACATCAAAAAGGCGCTGGAAAGTGCCCTCGGCGGCAGAGTGGAGGAGCCCGTTTTTGAGTTTGCGGACGGGGGGATCAACATGATCTGCCGCTCGGCACCCATCCTTTCGGTGTGTTGTTCGGGCGACTCGCTTGGCAGTCAGGGCGGCGAGGAAAACGGCGACCGCGTGGCGGCGTTTGCCGGCAAAAACGGCTACTTCTATGCACTGCTCAGCGACGGCATGGGAAGCGGCTCAGCCGCCGCCAAAAAGTCTGCCGCCGCCGCGATTTTCCTTGAAAAAATGCTTCGCGCAGGCAACAGCGTTGCTTCGGGCATCGAAATGCTCTCGGCACTTGCCCGCGCCGACGGCGAGGAGGGCTTTACCACGCTCGATCTGTTTGAGCTGGATACGGTAACCGGTAAGGGATCCTTTATCAAAAGCGGCGCGGCACCCTCCTTTGTCAAGCGCGGAAATAAGCTGTTCAAGATCCGTTCCAAGACCTTTCCGCTTGGGATTTTAGAGGACGTGGACGCCGAGCGCACCACCTTTGACTGCGAGGACGGCGATCGCATCGTGATGCTCAGCGACGGCGTGACCGAGGATATCGAGGAGCCGCTCTGGCTGTGCGAATTTCTCACCACCGCCGACCTCACCGCGCCCGATGCGGCGGCAAAGATCCTCGCCGAAGCGAAAAAACACACGCTGCAGCGCGACGATATGTCTGCCGCCGTCATCGCCGTGCAAAAGGTGAGAGATTGAGGATGGCATGCGGGACGTCGAGGCGCCGTCCCCTACAAATATTGCCATGACGATGATTGCAAATGTAGCACCGTAGGGGCGAACACAGTTCGCCCGCCGTGTACAACATCGCACCATAGCACACGGCGGGAGTAAACCCCCGCCCTACGATGTTGCCGTGACGATGCGGGTTTTTGATACATTGTAGGGGGCGACCTCCTGGACGCCCCGTAGCATACAAATCTTTTCCCTGTCATTTTTAAACTTATCTTTTCATATCCTGTATGGGTGACGAACATGAAAAAATTTTTCTTTTATAGCTTCCTTTTGCTCGCAGTCTGCTTATTCTTCCTCTTTTCCTGCGCGCGCACCGATTCTCTGTATGATGTGGTGGCGGCGGTGACGGCAAATGACATAACCCTCCCCGCAGGAAAAATCCTCTGCTACGGCAGAGAGTATGCAAACGCAGTCTCCGACGAGACGCTGTCTGTATATCTCGGGCTTGGCGGCTATCCCGAATTCAAGGAAAAAATCGAGGATCTCGCGGTGTATTCCACCCTGCAGGGGGAATACGCCGAGCTTGCCGTCATGCGGCTCTACCGCTCGTCGGATGCCGCAGACGGTGCCTTGTTTTTCGAGCGGCGCATCAAGGAAGCCGCCCGCGCGCTCAAAATGAGCGGCAAAGCGGGCTATGCCGAGGGGGCGTATGTCCGCGTCTACGGCAATATCGTCGCGCTCTATATGATGCCCGACAATGCCGCCGCCGAGAAAAAGGTAAAATCCATGCTGTAGGGGGCGACGTCCCGACGCCCCGTGTACAACACCACGGCGAAACGGGCGATTCGTGAATCGCCCCTACAAGATGTTTATAACGGCATCTCACCCACCGTAGGGGAATAGCGACCTGCGGTCGCATGCGCCCCGACGCCCCGTGTACATCCATCGCACCACGGCAAACGGCGGGAGTAAACCCCCGCCCTACGCAAATGTGATATGTTTGGAGCACGCGCCAAACGATAAAGATAAAAAGTCGTCTCATGGAGACGACTTTTTTCCATAACGTTTTCCGAAGGAAAACATATCACATGCCCGTAGGGCCATATATCACTCGCCGATAGGCGAATATCACGCACTCGAAGAGTGCATAGCATTGCGGTTTGTTCCTACGAACAAACCGCTTTAGCTTACGATCTGACCGTTTTCAAACCAGCCCGAGGTGGTGCGACCGCTCGGCCAGGTATAGGTGCACTGTCCGTACCGCTCGTTGTCCTTGAAGTTTCCGTCGTAGATCTCGCCGTTGGCAAAGGTATACACACCGTGTCCGTTGCGCATATCGTTTTCGTAGTTGCCCTTGTAGGTGTCGCCGTTGGCAAAGATCTGCTCGCCGTAGCCCTCTTTGATGTCGTTGACGTAGGTGCCCGTAAAGACCGAGTCGCCCTTTTGGTAGGTTCCCTGCCCGTTTTTGCGACCGTCGGCAAATGTGCCTGTAAAGACGCTGCCGTCCGCATAGGTCAGTACGCCCTCACCGTGGCGCAGATCCTCGCGGAATTCGCCCTCGTAGACGTCGCCGTTTGCATAGGTCAATACGCCCTCGCCGCACTTTTCATCCTCGACGTATGCGCCGACATAGACGTCGCCGTTTGCATAGGTCAAGGTGCCATTGCCATCGCGCATCAGGTCAACGATGTCGCCCTCATACACGCTGCCGTCGGCATACACGATTTTTTCGCCGTCTTTCAGGCTGCCGCGCATACCGTTCGAGTAGGAGAGCCAGCCGTTTTGCGGCTCGCCGTCCTGCACGATGCCGAAGAAGCGGATCTCTGTTTCTCCGCCGAGCTGCGTCTTGGTATAGCGGACGCCGCAGCAAAGCAGGATCACGAAAATTAGCGCAAGTGCGCCGAGCGCAAGCAAGGCTGCCTTGAACCGTGCATCCAGCTTGCGGCGGCGGTGGTGGCGCCGTCCGGTGGAATGTTGGTTCTTTTTGAACTTGGGCAGACGGAAGCCGAGCTTTCCTGCACGCACATAGGTGGGAAACTCGTTCGTATCCTCCTTTTGTACGGCGGGGATCTCCGCGGTGAGCTGCTGATGTGCGATTCGTTCGGGCGCAGTGCCGCTCCGCGGCTGCTTCGGATATTCTCTGGTGCCCGAAGCCTCCTCCTCTGCCTCCGTGTGCATTTTGAGTACCTGCGAGGGCTTTACGGCATTGACCTGCCGGAGAGGCTCATAGGTATGTCTCGGCTGTTCCTCTACCACAGGCTCTGCCCCCGGCTTTACAGGGATCTGCAAAGGCTTTTTCGGTGCCTGCACCGGCTTTTGCGGACGCTGTGCCGCCCGTACAGGCGGCTTGGCAGGCTCTTTTGCGGGTGCCGCGGCAGGTCTCGCAGGCGGTGCGGTACGCACAGGCGCGGGGCTTTCTGCCGCGCGGCGGCGCATCTGTGCCTGTGCCTCTCTTTGCTCGGCAAGCGCGGCGCGCTGTGCCGGAGTCAATGGCGTATATTCTTCGTTCATGCTCATTTTTCTTTCCTTAATTATATGTATCGTTATTCGCCGCTGAACATGGTGATGGCGTTATCCAGCAACTGTAGTGCATCGGGTACAAAATAAAGAAGCGCAAAACAGCAGACCGTGCAGACGATAAAGGCAAAGAAGATCGTCCATTTTCCTCCGCGCACCTCTTTGAATCGCTTGTCCGCGATGTATTTTTGCTCCTCTACGATGTAAAAGGCACATCCCGCTTCCCCCGCGTCCCCCACGGGCTTCACGTATTTGGCAAGCACCGTGTCGCGGGAAAGCGCGCGGCGGATGAGAAAGGTGTCACAGCCGATCTCTGCAAGCGGCTTTGCGGTTTCGGGCGAAAAGGCATTCAGCCGATACAGGCGGCGGACAACGCTTCCTAAATATTCGCCGTTGTAGTAGGAGATACACACCGCAAGAAAGGCACCGATGCAGATTCCGACGATGAGCAGCGGCAGAAAGCGCTGAATATCGGTCGTTTCATAGTTTTCGATGGCGGACAGATCATGCGTGAAATACTTGTCGTGCATATAGGCCGTCCACTCTTTCCAGAAGTAAGCGAAATCCAATATACCCCTCCTCTATACAGAAATATCTGTTTTATTTACTCGATTATGTCGTCTCCGCAGAGCTTTTTCAAGAGGATCTCCAGATCCTCATTGTCCTCAAAGGAGACGGAAATGCTTTTTGCGGCACCCTTGTGGTGGATTTTCACCCGTCTGCCGATCAGTTCCATCGCTTTTTTGGACAGCTCTGCGTAATAATCGATTTCAATGCCGATCTCCGGGAGCTTTTCTCCCTCGGTTTCCTCTTTTTGCGTGAGCTTATTCTCCTTGCGGACAAGCTCTTCTGCCGCACGCACCGAGAGACCCTGTGCCGCAATTCTTGCCGCGATTGGCACCTCCTTGCGCTTATCCTTCAGCGAAAGCAGTGTACGCGCGTGTCCCGCGGACAGCTCTCCCGCATTCAGCATGGCGATAACGTCGTCTGTGAGGTCGAGCAGACGAAGCGCGTTTGTGATCGTGCTTCTTCCCTTTCCGACCTTGAGCGAGACTTCCTCTTGGGTGAGGTTGTAGCCGTGGATGAGCGCGCGGTATGCCTGTGCTTCCTCGATCGGATTGAGGTCCTCGCGCTGGATATTTTCAATTAGGGAGATCTGTGCGGTCTCAATATCGTCTTTGTCGAGCACGATGACCGGCACTTCGGACAGCCCTGCCATTTTGGAGGCGCGATAGCGGCGCTCTCCTGCAATGATCTGGTAGTGACCGTCTCCGATCTCCCGCACTAAAAGCGGCTGTAAAACGCCATGCACCGAGATAGAATCGGCAAGCTCGGCGAGCGCTTCTCCCTCAAAAATGCGGCGCGGTTGATCGGCTTTCGGCTCGATCTGGGAGATGCGCAGCTTGGTGATACCGCCCTTCTCCTCTACCGTATTGTCGTAAAATATGTTATCAAAGCCTTTTCCAAGCCCTTTAGCACCCTTTGCCATTTCAATTTCCGTCCTTTATGTATTGTTAAATGCGTTCCAGAAGCTCTTTTGCAACTTCCAGGTACTCTTTTGCACCCTTGGAGGACTTATCGTGGTAATAAACCGGCGTTCCGAAGCTCGGTGCTTCGCTCAGGCGCACGTTTCTGGAGACAGGCGTCTTGAACAGCTTATCCGAGTAGTACTTTTTCAGTTCTGAGATGACCTGCATCGTGAGAATCAGTCTGCCATTGAACATCGTAATGAGGATGCCGCAGATCTCCAGCTCGGGATTGTAGAGCTGTTTGATCTTGCGGATGGTCAGCATAAGCTGTGAGAGTCCCTCCAGTGCGTAATACTCACACTGCATCGGGATGATGACCGCATCTGCGGCGGCAAGTGCATTGACCGTGATCATGCCGAGGGACGGCGGGCAGTCAATGAAAATGTAGTCGTAATCGTCCTTTACGGCGGCAAGCTGCTCTTTCAGGCGATATTCCCTGTTATCGAGCTGATACAGGTCGAATTCTGCGCCTGCAAGCGAAATGTTGGACGGAATGACCGAAAGATTCTTGAATTCGGTCTTCTGGATCGTCTTTCCCGCCTCGGCTTCTCCAATCAAAAGCTCATAAGAGGTTGCTTTCAGCCCTTTTTTATTGATACCGACGCCGCTCGTGGTGTTTCCCTGCGGATCGAGGTCGATGAGGAGGACTTTCTTGCCGAGAATCCCTACAGAGGCGGCAATATTGACTGCGGATGTAGTTTTACCGACACCGCCCTTTTGATTTGCAAAGGCAATGATCTTTCCCATGTGTGACTCTCCTTACTGTGATTTCAAGTGCTAACGCTATTATAACATCCGATAAACGATAAGTCAACCGCTGTGCGCGTAAAACGTGTGAATTTTAAGGAAATTTTAAAGAATGTTTCACGTGAAACATAGAAACGTAAAGAAAGACTGTCTGAATGTTTCACGTGAAACATTCAGACAGCACAATATCTTGTGGTGGTAGCATCGCAAACCGCCATATTTAGAATATATTGGATTTTGTATAATTGCGTCTGGTAAAAGAGAGGCTTACCGAAGCAGAAAACCTTGAGCAGAGAAGAGCAGGAAAGTTCTTCCAAAAGGACATATATATAATAAAGGAAGGAAAAATGCAAAAACAGCAAGAAATTCAGCCGTTTACGCGCAGAAAAAATGCCGGAAGGGCGTGGGGGAGACCAATGGGCGCCCGCATACACAACATCGAACCGTAGCGAAACGGCGGGAGTAAACCCCCGCCCTACGGTTTGCGCTACCGTGACGATGTTGTAATGGGGACATTGTAGGGCGGGGGCTTGCTCCCGCCGTGTACAACC
>CAYQBT010000090.1:0-6504 GCA_964415775.1 uncultured Lachnospiraceae bacterium | reverse complement strand
AGCCTTGTCAGCTGCAGCCTGGTCGTCCTTGATGTCGAACTTGAAGTTCACGCCGTTCAGACCGCCGTTTGCAATGATCTTCTCTACAGCAAGCTTAGCGCCGTTCTGTACAGAGATACCGTAGCTGGAAGCGTCTCCGGTGAGAGGGCCGGTGCCGCCGATAAAATACTCGGTGTTGTTAGCAGCATAGTTCGTGGATGCGCTTCCGCAAGAAGCGAAGGTAGCCAGCATCATAACCGCAACAAGCGCGAGTGCGAGAATCTTTTTCATGATTCTACCTCCAAATAAATAAAAATACAAGATTGCATTACCGTTTTGAATAAAAACTGGTAATATATGATTCATTTTACTTCAAAAACAAAAAGTTGTCAACAAAAAATGTGTTCGTATATGCCGAAATTTTATAATTTTTTGCATATTTTTTTATGCACCGTGAACATTTTTGCACAAAAACCGTTCTCCCGAAGCATTCTTTGGTGTATTCACTTGCCTTATACGCCTGCAAAAGCACCTGCCCTCTTCAACTCTTGGGCAGTTTTGCAAGCACCGCCTCAAAATATGCAGGCAGCGGGCTTTCAAAAGTCATGGTTTCCCCGGTGCGGGGGTGCGTGAGGGTGAGCCGATAGGCGTGCAGCGTCTGTCCGACAAGCAGCTTCCCCTGCTGTTTTTCAAACTTGGTGCCGCCACCGCCGTACACGGTGTCCCCAAGCAGCGGATGCCCGATCGATGCCATATGCACGCGGATCTGATGCGTTCTGCCGGTCTCCAGCTTCAGCGCAAGGAGCGTGTATCCGTGGAAACGCTCCGCCACACGGTAATGCGTCACCGCCTCGCGGCCGTCTGCCACCACCGCCATTTTCTTGCGGTCGCGCGGATTGCGCCCGATCGGTTTGTTGACCGTACCGCTATCGTCCCGAAAATTTCCGACGGCAACTGCCATATATTCGCGGTCGATCGCATGGGTCTTGAGCCCCTCCGAAAGCACCGTATGCGCAAAATCGTTTTTGGCGATCACTAAAAGTCCGCTCGTATCCTTGTCGATACGGTGCACGATACCGGGACGCTTTTCGCCGCCGATGCCCGAAAGGCGGTCGCCCATGTGGTAGAGCAGAGCGTTGACGAGCGTGCCGTCCTCATTGCCCGCCGCGGGGTGTACGACCATGCCCTTTGGTTTGTCGATCACGGCAATGTCCTCGTCCTCATACACGACCGAAAGCGGAATGTCCTGTGCCACGGTCTCGGTCTCCCGTACCGGCGGCATCTGCAAAGAGACAGCATCCATGCTTCGCAATTTGCAGTTTTTCGCTACGCTCTTGCCGTTGACCAGTGCCGCGCCCTCGGCAAGCAACCGCGCCGCCGCGGTGCGCGTCACGCCAAAGTGCTCGCTTAAGAACACATCGGCGCGCGTGCCCGCCTCCTCCTCGGAAACGACCGCTTGCTGCATCGGCTGTTCACTCATTTTTCAAGCTCCTTTTTGTACTCCAGCACCGTGGCAAGAACCAGCAGCGCCGCACCGATGCAGACCGCGCTGTCCGCAACATTGAAGATCCATTTCCAAAACGGAATACAGCGCACATCGATAAAGTCCACCACATAGCCAAGAGAAACGCGGTCAAACATATTGCCGATGCCGCCGCCGATGACCAGCGCAAGCGAGGTACAAAGCAGCTTGCCGTTTCCCTTTGTGTACAGCAGGTAGCCAAACAGCGCGAGAATCCCCACCGAGGACAGTACCATGAACACCCAACGGTGATCGGCGAACAGCCCGAAGGACATGCCCGAATTTTCCAGATAGGTAAAGTGCAGGACGTCCTCCCAGACGGGCAGAGTGTTTCCCTCGGCGAGCTGCAGGGCGGGGATACCGTTTGCCGCCGCGATCAGATCCATTGCCCACACTTTGGTGAGCTGATCGAGCACGCAGACAGCCAGTATGATCCAGATGTATATCGTCATTGTCTTTCTTTCCTAATTATATGTGTTTACTCCGAGAAATGCACAGGGCTTGCCTTGGGCTTGCCGTCTGCATCCTCCATCAGTTTTCGGACATCCGAAAAGCCGTCATCCTCCGCATAACTCACCGTTACGGTGTCGTACAGCTTGCGTCTCGGTGCCTTGTCCACCTCTTTGGTGTATGCATCCAGAGGTTGCCCGCCCGCAAAGGGAATGTCCTGCGTGTCGGTCATCTCCGCTGTGTGCTCCTCCTCGGCTTGCGACTGTTCGGGTACCGCGCGCTTCACGCGGCGGGGTGCCGCAGCTTCGGCTTCGATCTCCTCGACAGCCGGCTCCGCCAGTTCAGACATCGGTTCGGCCGGTGCAACCGTGACAATCGGAGTGGGGGCACTACCCTTCAACGCGCCAAGGGCGCGGACGGTATCGGCAACCAGCGTGCGAAAACGCGATTCAAACACAGCGCACTCGGTTGCAAGCGCCTCAGCACTCTGACTCTCGGCAATCGCCAGGCTCTGCGCCTCTGCCAGCAGGGTGCGTCCCTTGCGATCCGCCGCAGCGAGGATCATTTCGGCATTCTGCTTCGCCTCCTCGATACGCTCCGCCGCGCGGTGCTCTGTCGCTTCGGCAAGCTCCCTTGCACGCAGATCCGCAAGAGCGGCCTTCGCCGCTGCCGACTCCTTTGCCTCTGCTACGATCGCATCTGCATCTTTTTTTGCGGCGGCAAGTATATTTTCCGCCTCTTTTTTTGCAGTTTCCAGTATGCGGCGGGACTCCTTTTCACGCTTTGTGATCTCCTCTGCGCGCGCCTCAAATGCGCTCACCGTGGCGCGAAGTCCGCGCATGCGCTCCTCCTCGTCCCGCAGTTCATTGAGCAGACGGTTTAAAAACTCGTCCACCTCTTTTAGCGAATACCCGAGAGCTCTTTTGTGAAATTTTGCTTCTTCTAATTTTTCGGATAACATGCTGTAGCCGCCTCCCGTCTCGTATTATATGAACTTCTTTGCGACCAGTCGCAGCCGGCCTTTTTTGGTCGGATCGCTGACCGATTCCACTAAAAATTTGCCGACGCCGCGCACGCTGATATGGTCGCCCGCTTTTACGGTAGCGCTGATCTCTTCTGCAGGCTCGTAGTTCTGCTCTACCGTCTGCCCGAGGATCCTGTCCTTTGCCGCCTCGCGCGAAAGGTTGCAGAGTGCCGCGATCACGCAGTCCAGCCGCTCGGATGCCACCGTGTCGGTCACCGTTTTATACTTCTGTTCGATCACATAGCCATCCGGGAGCACCGCGCGTTCGATCTTCACACGATCCTTAGCGATGCGGATGCCGCCACTCTCCGAGAAGTCGCCCTCCGTCAGAAAGCCCGCGACCTTGCGGCTGACGAAAACATACGCCGAATACTCGTCGATCGGCGCAATATCGCCCACCGCACTGCGATCAAGACCAAGTGCTAAAATGCCGCCGAGGTAATCCCGATGCGTAAAATCGCGAAAGCCGCCGCCAAATACCTTCAGTGGACAGATGTCACCGAACGCATCCTCCGAAAGAAAGCTGACCGCCGCGGTGTAAAGGTCTCCATCTTCGGCAAGAGCGGCGATATATTCAGGCAGTGCAAACAGCTTCCTTCGCTGTGCACCCGGCGCACCGCCGAAAAAGACCGCACGGTCGGCGTAGCCTTTCTCCCGCAGAAACTGCGCAAGAAAATACTGCTCGGCAGGGTTCAGAAACGCGGTGGAAACAAGGTTCCCCGTCGCCCGCGCAAACGCATCCTCCGCCCGCTTGCAAAGCAGCTTGAATTCGTCACCTTCTCTGTATCGCATAATTCTTTCCTGATATAATCTTCGTAAAAAAGACGGCTTTGCAGGCTTTTTTACTCCTTAAAGACCCGCCGGCGGTAAGCCGGACGCGAGTGCGCGGGTCTCTCCACTTAAAAATCCTTGGATTTTTAAGTGTTAAAAAATAGTGCCGCACCGCGAAACGCGGTGCGGCACCTCAAACTCACTTCTTACTGTGCAACTTCCTCGTCCGCCTTGGGAGCAGCAGCCTTCTACTTGATCTGTCCCTCGCTGACGTCTACGTTGGAAGGCGTAACAACATACGCGCTGTTCGCAACCTTCTTGATGTTGCCGCCGATCGAGTAAGCAACACCGGTCAAAAAGTCAAGAATTCTTCTTGCGGCCTCTTTGTTGGTATCCTCCAGATTGAGAACGACCGTGCGCTTGGAAAGCAGGTGGTCTGCAACCTGTGCCGAATCCTCAAAGTTCTGGGGCTTTACGACCTTGAGCTCGATCGCGCTGCCGCCGCCCATGATGTCATAGCCGCTGCCGCCGATGGTAGCCGCGCCGTCCTGTCCGCCGAAATCGGGCTCTGCAGGCTCGTCGTAATAGTTTGCGCCCTCGTCCGCTTCGTCATACATATAGCCGCTGTCCTCATATGTATCCTTCGTGAACTTGTCCTTGATATCACCGAAAAATCCCATTTTCATTCCTCCGAACTCTATCTGAATATTTTTTATTCTGGTTTTTGAAATGCCGCTCTGCCCACGCGGATCAGATTTGCCCCCTCGGCGAGCGCCGCGGGAAAACTGTCGCTCATCCCCATGGATAGAGTACACCTACTTACATTATGAAGTTTTTTTTCGCAAATGTCAATAAAAATATGATAACTTTCTCGAAAATATTTGCGATATTCGTCGATTTCGGCACATTTCGGTGCCATTGTCATGATACCGCAAAGGCGAATATGCTCGAAAGCAGACACCGCATCGGCAAAGCGAAGCGCCTCTTCCTTCGGGATGCCGCCCTTGGATGCCTCGTCTCCGATGTTGATCTCGATCAGGCAGTCCATCACCCTTTGGTGCTTTGCCGCCTGCTTTTCGATCTCCTGCGCAAGCTCGATCGAATCAAGCGACTCGATCATCGAGACCTTATCCACGATATATTTCACCTTGTTGCGCTGCAGACTGCCGATAAAGTGGATGTCCAGATCCTTGTCCAGCTTGTCATACTTTTCGAGCAGACTCTGCACGCGGTTTTCGCCGATCTTGCCAATACCCGCCCCGTGCGCATAGTTGATCTCCTCGGCAGTAGCATATTTTGTTGCGAGAAGAATATCATACGCCTGCCCATAGGGCGAGGACGCGGCAGCCTCTGCCGCCGCGCGGCGGATCCGCTCCAGGTTTTCGTCTATATAAGCAAATGCATTCATCAGTTTACGATCCTATCCGGGAAAAGCTCCCTTGCGCCGCTCACGATCACGTTGTCGTAGAGCGAAAGCCCCTTGCAGTAAATATCGTTTGCAGGGTCGTCATCCGCCGCATACAGCGTCTGCCCCTCGGTGTCGGTACGCACAAACACATACGCACCACTCTCGTGGGCAACCTCGACCAGACGGAATTTCACCGTATTGCCGCTGCGGATATATACGCCCACCTTGCCGTCCACAAGGCGGAGCGCCGAGGCGGGCAATCTGTAGCCGCTGACCGTACCGGTCACGATCGAGACCTTTTGCGTGCGGTCAAAGTCAAAGCCCTCCGGCATCTGTTGTGTGGAGAAGACCAACAGCGCTTCGCCCTCTCCCGTATTCTTAGCAGCAAGCGTCATGGACAGCCGCATGCCGTCCGCAAAGAGCAAAGTATACGCCCTGCCCGTTTGCAGTGTAGCCGCCGCATCCGCATGGACGGGGCACAAAAGATACCATCTGGGGCCAAGCACAATCTTGCCGATCGCCACAGACGATGCCGTTTGCATTGCCGAAAGCTTTACGCGATAGGCCTGCGGTGTCAGCGCTTCTATGTTTACATAGTCAAACAGTAGCTCTGCACCATCTGCATAACTGTAAAAATACCCCGCACGCGATGTGCGCACGGCGGTGGAACCGCCTAAAAGGGATGCCGCAAGGCTCTCCCGCTCGGCGCGGAGCGCCGAAAGAGTGGCGCGGGTGCTGTCTGCACTCTCTGCTAAGATCGCATCCCGCCGTATCATGGTTGCGTGCAGGCGGTCGGCATCCTGCGCCGCGCCCGAAAAATCGCCGCGCCCGATCTGCTCGGACAGGGCAAGCAGTTGTTCTTTGATCGCGTGCTCGGCAGCGACACCGTCCGAAACATGGGTATCACCGTCGATCCCCGCTTCCTCCAGAAGATCGATCGCGCGGTCAAGCTCGGCGATCCGCGCCACCGTGTCCCCCTCGGCATAGCCGCTGTAGACCATGGCGACCTTGGCGTTTGCCTTAACCTTTTCGCCGTCCGCGAAATGGTAACTGACCACGCCGCTTGCAGGTGCCTCGATCGGCACCTCGGCACGCACAACCGTGCCCACCGCCGAAAGCAACTGTTCCTCTGAGGACAGTCTGACCGTCTGCGTCTTCATCTCGGCGGAAAAACCGCCCGTCAGATGGTACAGTACATAAAAAAGGAGCCCGAGAAGAAGCACACCGCGAAGCAGCGCCAGCAAAAAACGCACCACCGGATCCCGCTGTTTCGTTTCTTTTTCTTCCACAGTCTCACTTCCTTTCTTGACAGTTTTTCGGGCGATTCACGAATCGCCCGAAAAGCACCCC
>CAYQBT010000089.1:0-6822 GCA_964415775.1 uncultured Lachnospiraceae bacterium | reverse complement strand
TTCACAGGCTGTTGTTTATGGTAAAACCATAGATTTAACAGGTGGTTATTACTTGGAATTTGATAATTATAATGAAAGTACATATCAGTTTAAGACAGAAGAACAATGTGTTGTTACTCTCAGGGAACCACAGTATATGTCGGATGGAACGGATATATTATCAAATGATGTATATAAATATATAATAAATTGTGTTCAGAGTGCGGAAAATGCTATATATAATGCAGATGAATCCGGAATTGTGAAATATATTGATATAGAATCATTTGCTAAAATGTGGCTTTTAAAAGAATATATCGCAGATGGTGATGCTACCAATAATATGCATTTTTGGAAAGAATCTGATGTTACCGGAGATGGTAAAATCCATGGCTCCCGACTCTATCATGTTCCCCATGGCAAACCCCACGCCCGAGATCATGCCCGATGTTGCTAAGGCAGCAGGCGCAAGAGTTGTCGGCACCGGCCGCTCTGACTTTGCAAACCAGATCAACAACGTTCTCGCATTCCCCGGCATCTTCCGCGGCGCGCTGGATTGCAGAGCAACCTGCATCAACGAGGAAATGAAGGTTGCAACCTCGTATGCACTCGCTTCGCTGATCCCCGACGATGAGATCACCGAGGAAAACATCATCGCTCCCGCTCTTGACAAGAGAGTTGCACAGGTCGTAGCAGAAGCTGTCATCAAGACCGCAAGAGAAACCGGCGTTGCCAGAATCTAAATCCTGTACGTATTTTCAAAAGAACCTCGCATTGGCGCGTTGTCGATAGGGACAACGCGCCAATGCGAGGTTCTTTTTCGTCTCTTCTTCTTGCACTTTTTCTTCGGATGTGGTATACTGTTTCTATCATTATTATAAGGGAGCATCTCCATGCTGAGCGGCAAGAAGTTTATCATATTCGACATGGACGGCACGCTGATCGACTCGGTGGGTGTATGGAACGAGGTGGATCGCCGCTTTATTGCGGCACTCGGCGGGAATCCCGACGCGTTGGACGTGCAAGCCAACCGTGACGCAAAGCTGCGCGAGTACAAATCTGCAAAGGATCCCTACCGCGAGTACTGTGGCTATATGGGCAAAATGTACGCCCCTTCCCTTTCCCCCGAGGAGCTGGTCAAGCTGCGCTATTCGATCTCCGTGGAACTTGTCACGAATGTTGTGGACTACAAGCCGGACGCAGAGGTTTTTCTGTACAAGCTGAAAGAAATGGGCTTCACGCTGCTGATCGCATCCACGACCAAGCGCTCCAACATGGAGATCTACCGCACAAAGAACCCGAACACCCTGCGCAAGGCACCGCCGGATGAGGTGTTCTCGGCGATCTATACCCGCGAGGATGCAAAGGAGATCAAGCCGAGTCCCGAGATCTATACGCGGATCCTTCAGGAATGGAACGCGCGGGCAGAGGAATGCTTGATCTTTGAAGACTCGCTGGTCGGCGTGGAAGCAGCAAATAACGCGGGAATTGACGTGGTAGCCATGTACGACAAGTATTCGGAGAGCGACCGCGAAGCGATCCGATCCCGCGTAAAAGCATATTTTTACAACTACAAGGAGGTTCTGCGCGCGATCGGCGCAGAAAAGTGATATGCGTATTTTAAACGAACTAAACCCTAAGCGGGTATTCTATTATTTTGAAGACCTCTGTGCGATCCCGCACGGCTCGGGCAATACAAAAGAAATCAGCGACTACTGTGTGTCTTTTGCCAATGCCCACGGACTTTCCGTGTATCAGGATGCGCTGGGTAACGTAGTGATCCGCAAGCCCGCCTCCGCAGGCTACGAAACGCACGAAACGGTTATCCTGCAGGGACATTTAGACATGGTGTGCGAAAAAGAGCCGGAGTGTGAAATCGACTTTATGACCGACGGACTCACCTTGCAGTGTGAGGGCGACTTCGTTTTTGCAGAAGGTACCACCCTTGGCGGTGACGACGGCATTGCCGTTGCTATGGCACTTGCGATCTTAGAGGACGACACCCTTTGCCACCCGCCGATCGAGGTACTGTTCACCACCGAAGAAGAGACCGGCATGTACGGCGCTGAGGGACTGGACGCATCCGTGCTCGCGGGCAAAACGCTCATCAACATCGACTCCGAGGAGGAAGGCATCCTCACCGTAAGCTGTGCAGGCGGTGCGCGCGCCGGCATCACGATCCCGCTTTCGACCGCCGCGGTGGATATGCCCTGCTATACGGTCACGCTCGGCGGGCTCATCGGCGGTCACTCGGGTGTGGAGATCGACAAGGGGCGCCAGAATGCAAATGTGCTCATGGGACAGTTCCTGCACGCTCTGCCCTTTTCCTATCAGATTATCGACATCCGTGGCGGACAAAAGGATAACGCCATCCCGCGCCAGACGGTAGCAACCGTTGCTGCAAACGGCGATCTTGCGGCAGCAGCAACCGAATTTGTGAAAGCCAACCGCATCGAGACCGAGCCAAACCTTTCCATCACGGTAGAAAGCACTTCCGCGAGCATGACAGGCTTTGACCAAAACAGCAGTAAGCGCATTGCAGAGTTTCTTGCAACCGTTGTAAACGGCGTCCAAGCCATGAGCCGAGACATTGCCGGCCTCGTGCAGACCTCGCTGAACCTCGGCATCCTGCGGTCCGAAAACGAAATGCTCACCGCAACCTTTGCGGTGCGTAGCTCGGTCGAAAGCGAAAAAACCGCATTGCTTGAAAAACTTGCGGCTACGGCAACCAACTTCGGCGGCGAATTTGAGTCACACGGGCACTACCCTGCATGGGAATACCGCAAGGACTCCCCCCTGCGCGACACGATGGTGCGTGTATATGAACAGATGTACAAAAGCACGCCCAAGGTCGTCGCCATCCACGCGGGACTCGAATGCGGCTTGTTCGCAGGTAAGATAGGGGATCTGGATGCGGTCTCCTTCGGTCCGAATCTCTACGATATTCACACCACGCGGGAAAGGCTTTCGATCACCTCGGTCGGCCGCACCTACGCCTACCTCTGTTCGATCTTAAAATCCCTGTAATTTGGAGCAAAACAGGAAAACAAGAAATCTTTGTAAAATTTGCACTGATTTTCTTTATGAAATATGTTCTTTGCTTTCCGTCAAAAAAGAAAACATTTCCGCAAAAAGACGGCGTATTTGTGTTGACATTTGCAAAAATATATAGTATAATAATGCAGAATGTTCAATAGTCTGTTTTTGACAAGATCTCTTTCATCACACGCGGATACTCTCCGGGTGCGCTTTTCTTTGCCTTTTGATCTTGTTTTTCAGGCAGGATCATCACAATCACAATAAGGAGATGAATGTTTTGGATTCAAAACTCGCTTTATATATCGTAAAACGTCTTTTACTCGCAGTTTTCACGGTATTCCTGATTATCACGATCACCTTCTTCGTCATGAGAGCCATCCCCGGCGGTCCTTTTCTGAGTGAAAAATCGCCAAGCCCCGAGGTTATGGCTGCAATGGAAGCGAAATACGGCCTCGACAAGCCGCTGATGGAGCAGTACCTTACATACCTGAGTGATCTGTTGCACGGTGACTTCGGTCCCTCAATCAAGAACAGAGGACGTAATGTTATCGACCTGATCATGGAGGGATTTGCTGTCAGTGCGAAAAACGGTCTGATGGCAGCGGCTGTTGCGATCGTGCTCGGTCTCGTACTGGGTGCTACCGCAGCGGTATTCCATGACAAGTGGATCGACAAGACGATCATGGTGCTTTCCACCGCGTTTGTTGCTATGCCGTCCTTTGTCGTTGCAACCATTCTGCTGTTGCTCTTCTGTATCACGCTGCCGATCTTCCCTGCAAACGGTAACGTCAGCGGCGGTCTCGTACTGCCGATCATTTCCCTTGCGCTCTACCCGATGTCCTACATCACGCGTTTGACGCGTTCGAGCATGCTGGATGTTCTCGGTCAGGACTATATCCGTACCGCAAGAGCAAAGGGCGTTTCCAATGTCAAGGTTATCTTCAAGCACTCGCTGAAAAACGCTGTCACCCCCGTCATCACCTATGTCGGCCCTATGATCGCATACATCCTTACAGGAAGCCTTGTTGTAGAAAAGGTTTTCGCTGTTCCGGGACTTGGTGACTTCTTCTTCTCGAGCATCACCAACCGCGACTATCCCATGGTTATGGGCACCACGATTTTCCTTGCAACGCTCATGGTTATCATGACGCTGCTTTCGGATATCTGCTATAAGATCTTCGACCCGCGTGTCGATTTGAGCTAAAGGAGGGTTACGCAAAATGAAAAAAGAGAATCAGACTCTCCCGAAGAAGAATCCTTTAAGCCTTCAGTTGGATCTCTCCAGCTTTGAGATGGCCACGGACGAAGAAAAGTTCATGCAACAGCGCATGCGTCCCAGCACCACCTTCTTCAAAGACGGTATGCGCCGCCTCTCCAAGAACAAAATCTCTATGATTTGTCTCTCCGTGCTGGTGATCATCGTTCTGATCGTTACCTTTGTACCGATGTTCTATCCTTATGATTACAGCACCCAGCTTGGCATCACCCCCGGTCAGCCGACCGACAGCTCCTACAAGAATCTGAAGCCGTTTGAATATGGCGAAACCGAACTCAAGCGCATGGAAGCGGGCGAAAAGATCTTCCCGCACATTTTCGGCACGGACAGCCTTGGTCGTGACTATGCGATCCGCGTGGTCTACGGTACCCGTATTTCGCTGATCGTCGGTCTGTTTGCAAGTATCATCGTCCTGATCATCGGTACGATTTACGGTTCGATCTCCGGCTACTACGGCGGCAAAGTCGATATGATCATGATGCGCGTTGTCGACATCATTTACTCCCTGCCGGATCTGCTCATGATCATTCTCTTCTCTGTTGTACTCAAGCAGACGCTGAATCTGGAAGGTACCGTCTTTGAAAAGCTCGGCGTCGGCATGATCAGTATCTTTATCGTATTTGCTCTGCTCTACTGGGTAGGCATGGCGCGTCTTATCCGTGGCCAGATCCTCACCATCAAGCAGCAAGACTATGTTCTCAACGCACGTTCGATCGGTGCATCCGGCGCGCACATCATCCGCCGCCACATGCTGCCGAACTGTATCAGCGTTATCATCATTTCGACCGCTCTGCAGATCCCGTCGGCGATCTTCACCGAAAGTTTCCTTTCCTTTATGGGACTTGGTGTTTCGATGCCGATGCCTTCTCTCGGTTCGCTTGCATCCGAGGCACTCAGCGGCATTTACTCCTACCCTTACCGTCTGGCGATCCCCGCTGTCACCATCTGTTTGATCGTTCTTTCGCTCAACCTGCTCGGTGACGGTCTGCGTGACGCTTTCGACCCGAAACTGAAGAAATAAGAGGTGATCGATATGGAAAAGTTACTTGAAGTTACCGATCTGCATACCTCATTCTTCACCCCTGCGGGCGAGGTCAAGGCAGTCAACGGCATCTCCTTTTCTCTGGAAAAGGGCAAGGTGCTCGGTATCGTAGGTGAGTCCGGCTCGGGAAAGAGCGTTACCGCCTACTCTATTTTGCAAATTCTCGCGAACCCCGGCAAAATTGTCGCCGGAAGCGTAAAGTTTAAGGGCCAAGAGCTCGTAAATTCCCCCAAGGAAGTCATGCGCACGATCCGCGGAAACAAGATCAGCATCATCTTCCAAGACCCGATGACGAGCCTCAACCCCGTATTCACCATCGGCAACCAGCTGATGGAGGCTATCATGTTGCACACCGACCGCAACAAGGCAGAGGCAAAAGCCCGTGCTATTGAAATGCTGGAGTTTGTCGGCGTGAATGAGCCTGAAAAGCGTATCAACCAATACCCCCACGAATTCTCCGGCGGTATGCGTCAGCGTGTTATGATCGCAATGGCGCTTGCCTGCGAACCGGATATTCTGATTGCCGATGAGCCGACCACTGCTCTGGACGTTACGATTCAGGCACAGATCCTCGACCTGATGAAGGATCTGCAGAAGAAGCTCGGCATGGCGATCATTATGATCACGCACGACCTCGGCGTTGTTGCCGAGATGTGCGACGAAGTTATCGTTATGTATGCCGGCGAGGTTTGCGAGCGCGGCACCGCAGACGAGATCTTCTACACCCCGAAGCATGAGTATACCAGAGGTCTGCTCCGCTCTATCCCGACCGTCAGCGATGACGATACGAGACTTGAGCCGATCGGCGGTTCTCCGGTTGACCTGCTCAATATGCCCGACGGTTGCCCCTTTGCCCCCCGTTGCGACCGTGCGATGAAGGTTTGCCTCCACCACAAGGCAAAGGAGATCCTCATCAACCAGGATCACGCATCCGCTTGCTGGCACAATCTAAAGGATGCAATCGAAGCAGGCACCCTTACCAAAGAACAAGTAGAGGAGATGTATAATCATGAGTGATAAGAATCTTCTCGAAGTAAAGCATTTAAAGCAATACTTTGATATTCCGAACGGCTTTCTCGGCTCTCTCAAGCTGAAGGCTGTTGACGATGTTACTTTCAGCATCAAAGAAGGCGAGACCTTAGGTCTTGTCGGCGAATCCGGCTGTGGTAAGACCACCGTTGGACGCACCATTCTTCATCTTTACAAGCCTACCGCCGGTGAGGTTTGGTTTGACGGCGAGTTGATCAAGGGCAAGAAAGCCATCCACGAATTCCGCAAGCAGGCACAGATGGTTTTCCAAGACCCCTACTCTTCCCTCGACCCCCGCATGACGGTCAGCGATATTATCGGCGAGCCCCTCGATGTACACAAGCTGTATTCGAACAAGGCAGAGCGCACCGAGAAGATCAAGTACCTCATGGACCTTGTCGGTCTGTCCAGCGAGCACGCTTCGCGCTATGCACACGAGTTTTCGGGCGGTCAGCGC
>CAYQBT010000088.1:0-6822 GCA_964415775.1 uncultured Lachnospiraceae bacterium | reverse complement strand
CTCGGACCCTACACCAAGTACGCATACAACCCGATCCTGGTATCCAATGACCAGGCATTCGGCGTCGGCGCATCGACCGTCTTTGTCTCGCCCGACGGCTCGGAGCATTTCATCGCATACCTGCGCAATTTCTCCCCCACCGTCACACGCCCGCTCCTCACCTGCATCGACCGCATCCGTTTTGTAAAAGATCCGCGCGGCGGAGCGGACATTCTCGAGATCTACGGTCCCACCGTAACTCCAATGCCTATTCCGAGTGGCACAGGCGCTCCCACGCTGGTGGACTACCAGTACGCAAGATTCCATTGGTAAATACAAAAACCGGCACCGCGTGTTCGTATGCGGTGCCGGTTTGCATATAAAAATACCGTGTGGTCGGGGGAAGACCGCACGGTATTTTTATATAGGAATGAAAAATGAGAACTAAGTTAATCTTCGAAGTGCATGAGCAGAACTGCCGCCGCAAGCACAAGACAAATCGGCAGACCGATGTACAGCTCAACCATACCCGACTCCATACCGCCGATGAGACCAAGGCCTACTACGAAGCTGCCGATCACAGCTGCAACGCGGATCTCTACAGTGCGAAGGCGCTCACCGATTACTGCAAGAATCGCGCGCATAAGACGAAGGAATGTCCCGAACGCCGAGCGACTTCTTCTCGCGCCGAGCGTCCCTCTGTGACCGTAAGAATTATATGCGTTCATATGTACTGCCTCCTACACTTTCGATCTCTTGTGTCTTTATAATATCACCACTTTTGGAAAATGTCAATACATTTTTTTAAAAAAATTTCCGAAAGTGAAAAAATATTTTATCGTTTTTGGAAAAATCTCGAAAAAAGTCTTTACTTTTTGGAAAATGGATGTTATAATCGAAATAAAGATAAAAATGTTCTGCTTTTTAGAGGGAAACCCTAAAATATTGTCATATAAAGGAGTTTGGCATGAGCTTTTCCGAACGGGTAAAACAGATTAAAAAGGAAAAAGGAATCACAAACGACGCACTTTCTGCGGCAAGCGGTATCCCGCTCGGCACGCTCGGCAAGATGCTCGCCGGCAGCACCGAGGGTGTAAAGCTCTCCTCTGCTATCGCGATTGCGGATGCGCTGGGCTGTTCGCTCGAATATCTCGCTACCGGCAAGGAAGAGCCGATGCGCCTCAGCGATGCGGAGACCGCCCGTCTGGAAAAGTACCGCGCGCTTGACGTGCACGGTGTGCGCGTATGCGACTTTATTTTAGAGGAAGAGTATCTGCGCTCTGCCACGGCATCGAGAAATGTCCGCGTGGAAATTCCCGAACCTATTTTCCGTGCAAAAGCGTCCGCTGCTGCCAAGGCGCGCATGCTTAGGATCCCCTTCTTCGCCGACCGTGTTTCTGCCGGCGGCGGTATCCACCTCGAAAGCGGAGAGGCAACCGAGATCAGCGTGGTCGAAACCGAGAAGACCAAGCGTGCGGATTTTGCCCTGCGCGTTTCGGGCAACTCGATGGAGCCGCGTTTCCACGACGGCGACATTCTCCTCGTGGAGAATACGCCTGAAATTGCAGTCGGTGAACTCGGCATCTTCATCTGCGACGGCGAAGGATATTTCAAAAAGTTCGGCGGCGATTGCCTGATCTCCTTGAACGAAGAGTACGCCCCCATCCCGCTGGATACCTTTGGCAGCTTCTCCTGCCGCGGCACCGTTATCGGCACCTTGCGTTCCAGAGGGTAATTCCCTTTCGCATTTTCAGTATAGCAAACCTTTTGTACCATAAAACGGACTAAAGTCAGAAAAAGCAGAAAAATGCAAGGTTTTTCTGCTTTTTTATTTACACGGTTGCGTTGCATTTTTCTTCCATATATGGTATAGTTAGATAAGACGAAATGAAAGGAGACTGCACTTTGGTCACCATAGGCATTGACATCGGCGGTAGCACGACAAAGATCGTCGGCTTTTCCTCCGACAATTCCCACACGCTGATCGAACCGCTTTCAGTACGGGCAACCGATCCCGTTACCAGCGTGTACGGCGCGTTTGGAAAGTTTCTTACACAGAATAATTTAGAGCTCTGCGACATCGAAAAGGTTTCGATCAGAGGCGTCGGCTCAAAATATATCACAAAGCCGCTCTATGCACTTCCCTGCGATAACGTTCCCGAGTTCCGCTGTATCGGGCTCGGCGGTCTCTACCTTTCCGGTCTCGACCGCGCGATCGTGGTCAGCATGGGCACCGGCACGGCGATCGTACACGCTACCCGAGGCGGTGAGATCGAGTATCTCGGCGGTACGGGCGTCGGCGGCGGCGCTTTGGTCGGTCTTTCCGAAAAACTGCTCGGTGTCGGCAATGTGGAGCACATTTCCGCGCTCGCCGAAAAGGGGAATCTGGACAACATCGACCTGCGGATCAAGGATATTACACCCGGCACCTACGATCTGCCCGCCAACATGACCGCGGCAAACTTCGGCAAGCTGAGTGACCTTGCAACCAAAGAAGATCTCGCGCTCGGTCTTGTGAACATGATCTACGAAACGATCGGCATGATGGCGGTGTTCAACTCCCGCATGCACGGCACGAAAGACATCGTGCTGACCGGCAACCTCACCCAGCTATCGCAAGCGTCCGCGATCTTTGACACACTTTCAAAGATGTTCGATGTAAACTTTATGATTCCGGCACAGGCACAGTACTCCACCGTAATTGGCGCTGCGCTGTGTGCCCTGACCTGACAACATGAAACCAAAAATGATTCTTTTTGACTACGGTCAGACGCTGATCGTAGAGCCGCAATTTGACTGGACCGCGGCAAATCTCGCCTTCCTCGAGCATATAACAGATCTCCCGCAAAGCACATCCAAGGAAGTCCTCTGCCGCGAACTGGACGATCTGTTTTCGCATATCATCGGGCGAAAGCACGAACATTACCGGGAACTGGAGCATGAAAAGATCCTGCGCCTGTTCTGCGATGTCCACGGTTTTACGCTGGATATTCCTTTGGAAGAGGCGGATCTTATCTACTGGGACACCGCCACGCACGGCTCCTTTGCCTTGCCCGGCGCTGCCGAATTTCTGGATTATCTCGATCAAAACGGCATCCGAACCGGTGTGATCAGCAACATGTGCTACGCAAACGATGCGCTCTGCACCCGTCTTGCGCGCTATCTGCCCAACCACCGTTTCGAATTTGTCATCACAAGCTCGGACTACATCCTGCGCAAACCCGAGCCGCTTCTGTTTGCGGTAGCCTGCCGCCGCGCATCTCTTGCACCCTCGGATATCTGGTATGTCGGTGACAACCCGATTGCCGATGTTGTCGGTGCCGCGGGGGCCGGCATGCATCCGGTGCTGTACACAGGCGCGCATATGCGCACTTTCGAAGATCTGCCCGATGTGGCATTTGACAGAGTGGATAGCTTTTCGGAACTGCAAGCCCTCATTGAAAAAGCATAAAAAAAGCCCAACTTCTCATTAGTTATATGGCACTGTGATATAAATCCCCTTAGTGTAGTCTTGAAATTTTTTCAAGTATTTACTCTAAGGGGATTATATTATATCCGAGATGGGGATCGGTTTTAAATTTTATAAAAAATTTTCAAAAGTTCTTGACTCTCACCTAAAGGTCAGGTATACAATCCTATCAGAAGGTGCCTTTACATCACAAAAACCGGAGGAAAATCATGCAAATAGGCGAGTTCGCAAAGATCTGCGGCACAAAAATATCGGTGCTGCGGCACTATGACAAAGAAGGATTGCTGGAGCCGGATTATGTAGACCGTTTTACGGGTTACCGCTATTATTCCGCTGAGCAGATCCCGATCTTTTTGCGTATCACCGCACTTAAAAAAGCAGGCTTTTCCTTGCCTGAGATCAAGCAGATGCTTTCGTATTTGCAGAGCGACAGAGAAATGCAAGCTTTGTTTGAAAAGAAAAAAGCAGAACTGCACAGGATGCTCTCGGAGTTGGAGAAAGCAAAAAAAATGATGCAAGGAGGGTATCATTCTATGATGGAATTGAAATTCACGAAAAAATACGGCGTAGAGCAGGCAGCATCCGAAAAATTTGATGCTAATTTGCAAAATAAAATGCGAAAAAACATGGAAAAAGCGCTGGTCACCAATCGGTATCAGCGTATTTCCGGGTATCAGGTGCACGGCGAGGCAGGAACAAACGAGGTGTATCTGACTTGCGACGCGGTCAAGCTTAGTGATACGCCGGAGAGCGTACAGGATAACGTTGATCTGCCCTTTGCGGATGACGCAAGCATCGTCGGCAAGTGGGCGATCGTTGGAGAATACGCTGTAAAAGAGGACTTCTACGGCGAGGTATGCAAGGACACAAGCGTTTACGGCGAGCAGATCAAGGAAATCTACTTTTTACCCCACGGCGAGTGGTATTGGTGCTACGGGTGGACAAAGGGAAAGCTGCTGCACCGAAACGGCTATGGCAGTTCGGTGAATGAGTATACCACTGAGATGTATGAGAACAGCCGATACATGTTTGTCAGCTTTAAGTCTTATGAATATCGCTACGGCGGACGTCCGACCACACTCGTACTGCGACAGATCGACAATGTCGCCTATACGAAAAAGGAGATCGCGCACCGGGACAATGTGGACCTTCCCTTTGCGGATGATCGCCGCGTGATCGGAAAATGGAAAGCTGTTGATTTCGTCCGCACGGTCGAGGCATTTGATCCCGCAAAATCAAGCGGGTACGATCTTTTCTTTTCCGCAGTCGAATTTTTTCCGAACGGCGATATAGCTTGCGCGTTTGAGCATGGCAAACGCACCGTCCGTGACAAGGGAAGGCTGAGTTGGACGAAGGGCGTATTCTTGAATAAAGCCGATCGCACGGCGAGCGCCTACGAGATCCGCGAGATCGATGGCACGGAATATCTGTTCATCGCATGGAAAAGCGGTGATTACATCTACGGCGGCATGGATCCGCAGTTCTATGTGTTCGTAAGAGAAAAAGTATAAACACAGCAAAAAAGGAACCGAATTCTCGGTTCCTTTTTTATACTTTTTACGCGAGTGCTCTCTCCAGCCAGATCACGCCGAGGTCGAGCGCATCGTACAGACCGTTCTTCTCGCCCTGTTTGACGATTCTGTCTGCAAAGGGCTTCGACTTATCTGTCGAAAGTACCTGAATGAGGATCTTGTCGGGGATCTCGGTGTCGCCGAACTTCTTATAACTCATGATCATCATGTACAGGATATAGGGATCGGTCATATTGCCATAGCAGATCGTGTCGTGCTCGCGGACGAACGCTCTGCCCTTGTATTCAATGTAGCTTACTTCGTTTGCCATTCTACGCACCTCCATACTGATACATATTAATTATAGTATACTTTTTCCAAGTTGTCAACTTTTTAATAAAGAATCCAGCAAATCTTCTCTGGTGTTGGAAACTTTCCCGTCAAAGACCTTAAAAAGCAGTTCCTGCAACGCCTCGCCGACCGCTTTACCCCGCAGTTCGGTTACCTCCAGCACATCTGCTCCTGTGATAGAAAGGTCGGAAACGGCAAAGCAGTTTTCAGCTTCCAGCAGCGCCGTGAGCTTTTCAAAAAGTGCGGTGTTCCGTTCGAGCAGAGCACGGTCGAGAGCCGCCGCCTTGCCGCTTGCGTGCACCAGACGGCGCAAGGCAGGCAGATCGGTATCGGTAGGCAATTCGCAACGCAATATAGCGTGCACGCGGTCAAAAAAGCGTGCAGAAGGCTTCAGCGATGCAACATGCGCATCAGCATTCTCATCGCCGCAAAGTATCGCCGCAAGGCGAATATCCGCGCGAGGAGGCAAGGTATCGATATAGCCAAGCGCGTCTGTATGCACACGCGGTTTTTCAAAGATGCAGCCGAACACGTTTTTCTCCGCCATTACCGAAAGCACCGTGCCTGCCGCAGTGCCACACAGCAGTTTTTCAAATTCGGCAAAGATACGCTCTCTGGAGACAAGCGAAAGCCGCGGTGCAAGCTTAACAGCAGCCGCAAGCGTCTCTTCCTCCATGGCAAACCCGAGCTTTGCCGCGAAGCGGAAAGCGCGCAGGATGCGAAGTGCATCCTCGGTAAATCGCATAGTCGGTTCCCCGACTGCACGGATGCGCTTCGCGGCAAGATCCTCCCTGCCGCCGTACAGATCCACAAGCTTGCCGCCCATGTCCATTGCCATCGCGTTGACGGTAAAGTCCCGGCGGCAAAGATCGTCGGCGAGATTCCGCGAAAAAGCAACGCTGTCGGGGTGTCTGCCATCGGCATAGGTAGTCTCCGTGCGGTAGGTGGTGATCTCTGCAGACATGCCGTCATGCAGTACCGTCACCGTGCCATGCTGTAGCCCTGTCGGGATCACACGGTCGGCAGAAAATACCGCCATCGTCTCCTCCGGCGTAGCACTTGTGGTGATGTCAAAATCGCTCGGAACCGTATCCAGTAAAAAATCGCGCACGCATCCGCCGACAAGGTAGGCTTCATAGCCTGCCGCAGCAAGCTTGTGCAGCATATATGCAATTGGCTGTGGAATGTGCATAGAAAGCCTCCTTTCGGGAAGTGATAGCCGTGGGAGAATCAGAATTCAAAGCGTGCGATAAACACACATAAGTTTTTTACGCACCAAAGCGCACGCTTCTTTCGAATTCCTGCGGAATTTGAGGAGCCCGATTCCATAACTGCTTCAAGATAAAGATAAATCCCTACCGAACGGTAGGGATTTATCTTTATGGTGACCCGTGGGAGAATCGAACTCCCGTTACCGCCGTGAAAGGGCGGTGTCTTAGCCGCTTGACCAACGGGCCAAATGGTAGCGGAAGTTGGACTTGAACCCACGACCTATCGGGTATGAACCGATTG